>CAZSSD010000017.1:0-1821 GCA_964609765.1 uncultured Candidatus Saccharibacteria bacterium
GGCTGCTTTGCCAAAGGCGATTACTTTGATGCTTTGGAAATCACGGAGATCGAATTGGTGCTCATTGATGCGCAAAATTTGCCCCTCAATTTTAAGGGCATTTTTAATGACCGCTTCGGTATCGATGGCGGTTAGGCCCGCTTCGACAATACTTAAAGCAATTTGGCGGTCGGGAGTCGCCGCCAAGGCGTCAAAATTTTTAATGCGGTGGGGCATATTAGACTTGATTTTGCGGCGAGCCGGCTAAAAATTTAGCGATGTTTTCCGCATTTACCTGCCGGATGCGGGCATTGGCTTCGCGCGAATTGTAGGCCATATGCGGCGTTACAAGGACATTTGGCATTTGTAAAAGCTCTAAATCTTCTGTTAAAATTTTTTCACCGCGCGTTTGGCCTTGATTATCTTGCAGTTTTTTCTCCCCCTCAATGACATCCAAGGCCGCGCCGGCGAGAATGCCTTGCTTTAACGCTTCCAGCAAGGCTTTGGTTTCGATGATTTCACCGCGGGCCGTGTTAACCATTATGGCCCCGCGTTTGATTAGATTAATGTTATTGGCGTTAATCAGATGCCGTGTTTCTTGAGTGAGGGGGACATGTAAAGAGATTATGTCTGACGCGGCCAATAAATTCGATAAGCTTACGTAAGTAAATCCGATTTCTGCCGCCAATTTTTTATTTTCAAAGATATCAAAAGCCAAAATTTTAAGGTCGAAGGCTTTGGCGTATCTTATGACATTGGCGCCGATTTTTCCCGTGCCAATAATGGCGAGGGTTTTGCCTTCTAAATCAAAACCTTCCAAAGCTGCCATGTCGTTGGGCTTTATGCCTTGACGAAATTCCTGGCTGCCTGAACAAATTTTGCGGGAAAGATTCAGGATCAGGCCAAAAGTGAATTCGGCCACGCTTTGCGAGCCATAGGCTGGCGCATTGGTAACGGCAATGCCCCTGGCTTTGGCGTATTCGAGGTCGATATGATCCACGCCAGTGGAAGCGGCCGCGATCAGTTTAAGTTTGGGCATTTTGTCCATGGCTTCGCGGGTCACTTCCGATTCGGTAAAGACCGAGATAACTTCTGAATCTTCGGCCAGGTGGGCGTTAACGGCGGTCAGCCTTTCATCAATAAACTCCACTCCTGCCAGCCCGGCTAACTGCTTGGTAATCTCGTTATTTTTGTCTCTGATTTTGAAAAATGTGATTTTCATATTTGCACCATCATTTTATACCTGTTGGCTTAATTTGGACAGGGTGGTTGGCGTAAGCGTACAGAAGCGGTATAATGTTTATCATGAGTATTGAACCACGCAAGTTTTATCGTTCGCGCAGCAACCGCGTGATTGCCGGTGTTGCGGGTGGATTGGGCGAGTATCTTAATGTTGATCCGGTTTTTGTGCGGGCTATATTTGTGGCCTTGATTTTTTTGAACGGCATTGGTTTTTTGCTTTATCTGATATTGGCAATTTTGGCCCCGGGCAAGGCTGAATAGCATTTTGACGAAGCGGCCTGGCGGGTGCTACAATTTATCTATTGTTTTGCTCCTTGGAGGGGAAATCCAAGGGGGATCCTGAATCCGAGAGCTTGAGGCCGCCCGGTGCGGTCTTCAAGATGCAGTACCGGTAGGGCTTGAGAGGGGAGCCGCACCGGGGCCAGTCCGCCGTGCAGACTCGTGTGGCGGAGGCAGAGAGCACCCATCGGTCAACAGAGGAGATCTGCGCATGACCAATCGACGCAGAACCTCGTTGGCGTTCGTGGGGATCGGTCTGGCCATCATCGCGATCATCGCGATGGCAACCGATGCCTCGACGACCAGCGACCCGACCACCAC
>CAZSSD010000017.1:1921-15213 GCA_964609765.1 uncultured Candidatus Saccharibacteria bacterium
GACGCTCACCACCAACACGGCCGCGGCGAACACCGCTCGCGCGCCGACCACCGGTACGAAGACGCCGACGAAGAAGACGCCCGCGACGACGGCCACTACCGCGGGCAACTGACCTCGGTCAGCAGCATCTGGCGGCGGTCGCGCCCTCTCCGCAGCCTATCGCCAGCTCTCGGCGGGCCGGGGGACTTCACGTCCCCTGGCTTCGTCATTTTTTTAAATGATTTTTATTGAATCTTCGATTTTATATTCGCCGACGCGCGTTCGTTTGATGCTTAAAGCCACCGCGAAGCTCCCTAAATTTTTACTGATATCGTCAGCTATTCCGCGCACATAAGTTCCGCTTGAAGCGGATATTTTTATTTTGGCAATATTTCTCGACCGTGAATTATTGTTTAAAATTTTTCGCCACTGCTCGGTTATTTTCTCTTGGCGAAATAACCCTTCCACTTTAGAGATATTTTCTAAGATGCGATTTTTTAAGCCTTTTTCGCTGATTTGATAAATATCTAATAGTTGAATGTCATAGATCGTTCGTTTAACTTTCGGGATTTCAATTTCATTTAATCGGCCTTCGGCCGCCCACTCGAAAAGCGCTTTGCCCTTGATGTGCTTGGAAGAGTAAGGGGGAAATTTTTGCAGGATTTCGCCTTGATATTTAGGAATGAGCTTCTGTAATTTTTTTTGCCAATCTTCAGGCAATTCGCCCATATCAGTTATTAAACCCAATGTGTCAAAGGTGTCGGTAGCAAAGCCAAATAAAATTTCGAAAATATATTCTTTATCAAGCGGCAAGTATTTATCGCGTTGTTTATTTTCTTCGCCCACCAAAATTAAAACTACGCCTTCGGCTATGGGGTCGAGCCGGCCGGCAAAACCCAAAACAGCCCCTTGGTAATCCGGAAAAACTTGGCGGAATTTTTCAATCAGCCGAAATGTGGTTGGGCCAATGGGTTTATAGAGGTTGACCATGTGATACAACCCCGATAATTCTCCTACCGTTTTGATGAATTTCGTCATATTAACTCTTGTCACTATGTGATTACAAAAACCATAATAATACCTGGTCGAATTGACGAAGTTCAAAACGATCGGGGTTGATATCCATGGTTGATAACTTTTTCCATAAACCTTATTATAATCTAAATTAACTAAATACCCATGAACAGGCAAGAGGCTTTAGGGCTTTTAGACACATATATAGGCAATCAAAACTTAAAAAAACACATGTTGGCCGTAGAGGCGGCCGTGCGTTTTTATGCCGCCTTACACGGATCCGACCCCGACAAGTGGGGCATAGCGGGTTTGCTGCACGATGCTGATTGGGAAAAGCATCCTAGCGAACACCCCAGAGTAATTATGGAAGATTTGCGGAAGCGCGGTGTGGATGAAGAAATAATCCACGCCATATCCTGCCACGGCAATAATTTTGGCGCGGAAAGAAAATCTCAACTCGACCATGTTTTGTTCGCCTGCGACGAAATCACCGGCATGATTACGGCTACGGCCCTGGTGCGGCCGGAAAAGCTTACGGGCCTAGAAGCGTCCTCGGTAAAAAAGAAAATGAAAAATCCAAGCTTCGCTGCTGGCGTCAACCGCGAGGAGCTGCAGCAGGGCGCGGATGAACTAGGCATCAGTTTGGATGAACATATAGCCAATGTAATTACCGCCATGCAGGAGGTAAGGGAACAGTTAGGTTTATAACAAGTGCAAAATGTAAATATCAAAGATCAAAATGGCATTTCAAAATTAAAAATTTTAGATTTTACCGCATAATTTTACATTTTGATTTTTACATTTTAAATTTTTAGGAGTTATCCCCAGTCCGTTTGTATTTTTTTAAGCTCGTTATATACTATTTTCAAGAATTTAAATCTAAATCGGTCAAAGGTCGGCAACAGAAATTTTAAATCATTAACATAAGACATGGAAACACATTACGTATGTACAGGCGGCTGCGGCGCCGTTTTGGAAATGCCGGGTGCTTGCGGCGATAGCAGCTGCTTAATGTACAACATGGATCTTTTGCAATGTAATTGTGAAGACGGACATCACGATAAGGTTTTGAAGGCGGTGCCAGACGATATAGCCGGAGATGATGAAGAAGGCTGGGGTGATAAGGAAGGCGTGGAAGTGGATGCGGACGAACTGATGAAATGGGAAGAGGAATTTGGGGACGATCGCGAGGAAGCCTATAATTAAGTGTTCCAAAACCCCACCTAATGTTGGTGGGGTTTTGATTTGGGCTAAATTCTGCTATTTTAAATATATAAACTGATGCCAATTATTCCCGCTAACTTACGTACCGTAGTATTTGTGATATTGCTTCTGCTTATCACCGGAGCGTTTTTATATATCATTGGCGGCCTGCTTTTACCTATTTTTTACGGAATGGTTTTTGCCATCTTGCTTTATCCGCTCTACGGGCGGGTTCTGGCAGGCTTGCGCAACAAGGAGGGTTTGGCGGCTTTGATCTCAATACTCCTTGCCATTATTTTGTTGATACTGGTCTTGTACGTTATTGGCAGTTTATTGGTGCGAGATGCCGTACTTTTAATTGATACCATTGGCGACAAGGTTGACGCGGTGGCGCCGGAGGCCGAAAGCTTGTTTGATAATGCTAAAAATCTTTTGCCCGATGTCGTTTCCGAACGCGTCAGTCAAATTAATTTACGCGAACAGATTGTTTCTTTAACTAAAAATGTCGCCCAAGTCTTTCTGGGCTTTGCCCAGGCCTTTACCGGCAACTTGGTGGCCATTTTCGCTTTGAGCTTGGTCGCGTTTTACGCTACTTTTTATTTTTTAAAAAATGGCAAGCGCTGGAGCGCCAGGTTTATTAAGGTCTTGCCTTTGCCGGCCGGCGATGCCGAATATTTAAGTGAGCGATTTGTGACTACGGTCAGAACGGCCTTGCGCATGATTTTTATAATGGGCGCGGTCCAGGGGTTCTTAGGCGGATTGATTTTTGCCATGCTTGGCATTACGGCGCCGTTTTTTTGGGGTCTTATTTTTGCCTTATTCTCTTTAATCCCCGGTTTGGGGCACTATATTGTCTGGCTGCCCACCGCGATTATTCTCTTTTTAATAGGCAGCCCCATAAAGGCCATTATTTTAATAGTCTATGGTTTGTTGGTAATGGGTTTTGCCGATGATTTATTGCGTCCATACTTGATCGGCCGCTCGGTAAATATCCATCCATTTTTGATTTTGTTGGCCACCATCGGCGGCATTGCCACTTTTGGATTTACCGGATTGATTTTAGGTCCGGTGGTTGCTTCGCTGACCGTGGCGGTTTGGTCACTTTATCAGAATCGATACGCCAGCTAGCTATGATCGGCGATATTCTTTTTTTTAGCGTTGGTTTTCTGATTCTAGTTAAAGGCTCGTCGATTTTAATTGACGGGGCGTCGTCGTTGGCCAGGCTCTTTAAGGTGTCGAGTTGGATTATCGGTGTTATTATTGTCGGTATTGGCACTTCAATTCCGGAATTTAGTATTAATTTGGCTTCTGTTTTTAGGCAAGCCGATATCGGCGTCGGTACCATAGTAGGCAGCACCACTTTTAACATTCTTTTCGTTTTGGGTACGGCCGCCATTATTTCGCCGCTCGCGATGCGGCCGGCTTGGGTTAAGAAAGACTTTGCCATCGCGGCCTTGGCTATTTTAGTTGCGGCCTGGCTGGCTTTTTGGCACGTGGCCGGGCAGCCTTTTTTTATTGGCATCACCAGAGCGGAAGGCTTGGTTTTATTTTTATTATTTTTAGTCTGGCTCTGGTTTGAAATGCGTTATGAGCGGCGCCGAGGGGCGGACGAGGCGCCGGCCAAAGTCTTTACAATTTTTACGTCATGGTTGATGATTATCATTGGCGTCGCGGGCGTCGCTCTCGGCGGTAAGTGGGTGGTGGATGGCGCTACCACCCTGGCGCGCGCTTTTGGCGCCAGTGAAGCTTTGATTGGCTTGACTTTAGTCAGCGCCGGTACTTCAATACCCGAATTTTTTGTAACCATTAATGCTGTCATAAAAAAGCAGACCGGTCTGGCCGTAGGTAATATTGTCGGTTCCAATATTTTTAATTTTTTTGGTATTTTTGGGGTTGTTTCTATTATTAAACCCCTATCATTTAGTGCCGGATTTACGTTTGACATGGCCGTGGCTTTCGCGGCCACCCTTTTGCTTATAGCCTATATGTTTATGGGCGATCGCTACATTTTAAAGCGATGGCATGGCGTTGTTTTTTTATTAATTTATATAACCTACATTATATTTTTACTAAATCGCGGTTAATTATAAAAGCAGCTCTCGGGGGAGCTGCTTTTAAAGAGTGCCTATTTTTTAGCGGCTAGCCGCGGCCACCCATAATTTTGATCGGGTTGGCCTCAAAAAAGTCACCCTGGATGGCCGGTACAATCGTGCCATAGACTTGTTCGTTGCCGTTTTCATCAACGTAGTTTCCGGTAAAGGCATAAACCGGAATCCAATAACTTAAAGAAGTGCCTGAAGACTGGTCGTATTTGTACTGTTGGACGTAAGCCAGCTCGGCCGTGTTTAAGTGGACCGTAATTTGTTTGCGGCGGACGTCTTGTTCGGGAGTAAATTGTACATCAACCCAGCCCCAAACCGGATTAAGTCCGCCTTGCCGAGCCTGCTCTTTGATTATTGCCTGCGCGCTGGCCGGGTAAAGGGATTTGTCCTTGTGGCTCGCCCAGCGGCCATTGAGGCCAGCCACACGTTTATTGACAATGTCCACGTTCACGGAAAGCCCCGGATCATCTTGGGCATTGAAGCTGACCACTTTGACGCCGTCGAATGTCATCGGATAATTAACGTTGATTTGCTGGGGCGTCCAAATCATTTTGTCCGATTCCGGGATGTCGGCCTTAAGGTAGTAATACTGCCGCCACGAATTGTCTACATAGGGCTGGCCGAGGCCGGTGCGATCGATGCCATGTTCGTTAATAAAATTTTCTGCGATATCAATTAGCTCCTGGTCGGGCGGGGCTTGCATCTGATTATTGGGCGAGTAATCAGATTGGGCAAAGTTGCCCCAGATATTAAACCGACCGTATTGCTCAATGCTGTACCGATACGGGGAATTGGGCACGACAAAAGAAAAACCTTCAAGATTGGCCGCAGATATTTTACTGAAGATATTAATATTGGTGAGCCGGCCCAGGGCACCCAAAACTTCGCGGCCGATCGTTAAACCATTTATCCGGTAAACCCAAAGCTCATTTTCCACAGCCGGCAGCTCTACGTTTAGTTGATAGCTAACTTTAGGAGGCAAATACTCGCCATTGTCCGGCGGAACGGGCATGGGCGAAGGTATGGTGCGGTCGATCATTGGCGCGGCCGAATCGGTCGCGGCACCGCCACCCCCTCCAGCACCGCGGCCATATCCGACGGCCGTGGCTTTTTCCGCTGATTCATGGGAGAGGCTTGGCAACTTGCCGAAACCAAGTTTGGGCGAGACGTTGGCTTGTGAAGTCGGCCCCGCCGCGTTATTTTGCAAGATGATGACGAGCGCGAGAACTGCGGCGACGGTGCCGAGGCCCCAGATTGTTTTGGTATCGAATAATTTATGCATAAAAGGTGTCCTTTCTTGAGATTTTTGCTTTTGCGATTCGGCCAGCGCCAAAATTTGACGGCGCAAGTTAAGCTTGAATTCAGGGCTTGGTTCGGCTTTACTTTTCATTTTTTTAAAAGCTTCTTCGGGATTAAATTGTGGCATAATTCATATTCTCCTGATAGCGGCTTGCCAATTTCTGCACCGCGCGGTGGTAAGCCGTGCGCGCCGCCGTTTCACTAATATTTAAAACCTGTCCGATTTGATTAAAAGAGAGGTCGTCAAACGAGCGCAGCATTAATATTTCTTTATCGCGCGCGGGCAGCTTGTCTATCATGCTGACCAGTTGGGCGCGGCTTAAATTGAGATCCACTTCTTCGACTAGGCTATCAGGCTGGGCCAGGTCATAAACTTCTTCAATAGGCAGCGTTTTGGGTTTGCGGTAGTTGTTTACCAGGATATTATGGGCGATCGTAAAGAGCCAAGCTCCGAAGATCTTATTTTTTGGTTCATAGCGAGCAAAGGCCCGGAAGGCTTGCAGCATGGTTTGGGAAGTAAGATCCTCGGCGGTCTCGACATGGGAGACTCTGGCCAAAAAATAACGGTATACGGGCGTGAGATATTTGTCATACAGGGCGACAAAGGCCTCGGGATCTTCTTTGGCCGCCATAATTAGATCCAGATCGCTATTTTCAGGATCATTTTGTTTTTGGATATCCATGTGTGTGCCTTTTATTGTATCACGCGCGCATCTATTAAAACACAATTATTTGAGAAGTGTTACAGAGTCAAACCATCGATTTTGTGTTATAATAAACAGACGAAAAAACGGTAAAACAAAAAATCATCAAAAGATGAATGGCTTATCAACAACGCCAGAGGCGATTGGCTTAACCCAGAGCGAAGCTAAAACGCTATTGGAAAAATTTGGCCACAATGAGCTGCGGGCGACTGATCGCGGCAGACTTGTGCGTTTGGCTTTCAATCAACTTGCCAGCCCTCTGGTTTTAGTTTTGTTAATAGCCGCGGCCGTGGCTTTTTCAGCCGGTTTGGTCAAGGACGCTTATCTGATTTTGGCCATTCTATTGCTTAATGCCTCCTTGGGATTTAGTCAGGAGTATAAGGCTGAAAAAGCTTTGCAGGCTCTTAAAAAGATTACCGTGGCCAGAACGCGCGTGATTAGAAACGGCGTTGAGCAGGAAATACCGAATAAAGAACTGGTGCCCGGCGATTTAATAATTGTTGGCGAAGGCCAGGTGGTGCCGGCTGATGCCATTCTCCTCGACAACTTCAGTTTGGAAATAAATGAATCGGCTTTGACCGGCGAGTCGTTGCCAATTTTAAAAACCGGCGGCGATAAGGATACCGAACAAATTTACATGGGCACGGTGGCTACTTCGGGGAGAGCGAAAGCTTTGGTATTGGCCACCGGCATGCGCACGCGCTTTGGGCGTTTGGCCCAGGCCCTCAAAGCCGTTAAGGACGAGCCAACCCCTTTCCAAAAATCAATGGCCAGGCTGGCCAGGGGCTTAGCTTTATTGGCCATAGTTTCAGCCGTCGTGGTTTATTTTACCGGCGTAGGCAAAGGCATACCGAATTTTGAGATTTTTTTAATAGCGGCCAGCCTGGCCGTGGCCGCCGTACCTGAAGGCCTGCCCGCCATCGTTGGCTTAAGCCTAGCGGTGGGTGTAGAGCGTATGGCTCGCCGGCGCGCCATTGTTAGAAAAATGTCAGCGGTGGAAGCGCTGGGGGCCGTGAACATAATTTGTACGGACAAAACCGGCACAATTACCACTGGCAACATGAAGGCTCGTTTTGTCGGCCTTTCCGGAATGGCTGTTCCCATTTCCGCGCTCAAAGGCAAAGCCTTGGCCGACGGACTCAAAGATTTATTGCAAGCGGCGGTTTTAAATAACAGCTCAAGCTTGGTTCTTAAAGAGGACGGCGGCAGCTACGATATCATTGGCACGCCCACTGATGGGGCCCTGCTGGTAATGGCGTCGGAATTGGGTTTTATTGGTCAGATTCGCGACAGCGGGCGGATTGTGGAAGAATTTCCTTTTGATAAGTCGCGTAAACTCATTTCGGCCGTGGCCGAAATAGACGGCAATTTGGTTGGTCTGGTGAGGGGCGCGCCGGAAAGAATTTTGGAGAGAAGCATAAATTGGCTAAAGGCAGGCAAGCTTCAAAAGATTACGGACGAAGCCAGAGTCGACCTTAGCCGGGCCTTAGATGATTTTGCGGCGCGCGGTTTTAGGGTGATCGGTTTCGCCAAAAAAAGTCTGGCCAATACTGCGGGCGGCAATCACGCCTTTGACCGGGATGATATCGAGGCAAATTTGGATTATATCGGCTTTATTGCCATTTCTGATCCACCCCGACCGGAGGTGGCCGGCGCCTTAAAGAAGGCGGGCGCGGCGGGCGTTAAAACCATGATGCTTACGGGCGACAATATTTTAACGGCCAAGGCCATCGGTGAAGAAGTGGGGCTTTTGCAGGAAGGCGATGAAGTTATCTTGGGCGAGCAGCTCGACCAGCTGACCGATGGTGAACTTGACGAATTCTTGCCGCGCGTGCGCATTGTCGCCCGCGCTACGCCAGAGCAAAAGTTGCGAGTCGTCCAGTCGCTGCAAAGAAACAGACAGGTGGTGGCGGTCACGGGCGATGGCGTAAATGATTCGCTTGCTCTCAAGCAGGCCGATGTTGGCGTGGCTATGGGCATTACCGGTACGGATGTGGCCAAACAAGCGAGTGATATTATTTTGACTGATGATCAGTACGCCACGATTGTCGCGGCCATAGAAGAGGGCCGCCGCATAGACGATAATTTAACGCGCGCCGTGCGTTACTTGGTGGCCGGTAATTTATCCGAGATATTAACCGTGCTTTTGGCCGTGGCTTTTATTTCGTCCGACGGAGATTTTGTAGTACCGTTGCTGCCCGTGCAAATTTTGTGGGTTAATATTGTCACCGATGCCTTACCCGCTTTTGCTTTGGCCACCAGCCAAGCCGACGGCCACGCTATGCGCCGGGGACCAAAGAAAGCGAGCGACCATCCGCTTAACCCCAAAGGTTTGAAGTGGGTAATAATGGCCGCTCTGGCCATCACTTTTTTGACTTTACTGGCTTTTTATTATTATTTGCCTTATGGCTTGGCCCAGGCCCGTACGGCTGCTTTTACAACCCTTATTGTCGGACAGATGATTATGGCCTGGGTGGTGGCCCTTAGCTACGGCGGTAGCCGCTTCCGGCAGCATAAGTGGCTGGCCTTGGCCGTCGTCGGCACTATTTTGATTCAGGGCTTGCTTTTGGTGGTACCGCCTTTGCGCGAAGCTTTTCAGCTGGTATTGCCTTGGCGATAGCGTTAATTTCTAATTTTTCCGCCTGTCGGCAGGCAGGTAATTTTTAAACACTGATTTAATTTATTAAATTAAAGTATTGAGAAAGTGTTTAAAAATTGAAAAATTCTGCTATCAAAAAGTATGATATTTTGTTAAAATATACTTAGAAATAAGAACGGAGAAATAGAATCACAATCTATGCATGGAGTTTTTGGCGAAATATCGCTTATCATTGTTTTGGCGGGTATCCTCGGCATACTCGTACACATGTTAAAGCAGCCTGCTATTTTAGCCTACATTTTGACTGGTTTGATTGTAGGGCCCTTGGGTTATTTGCAGTTAAATAACGCCGAGATTTTAAATTCACTCTCGGGCATCGGCATTACGCTTTTGCTTTTTATGGTTGGTCTGGAGTTGTCGCTTAAGGATATAAAGCAGATGGGCTGGGTCGTGGTGGTGGTGGGTATTACCCAGATTGCGGTCATGGCTCTTTTGGGTTCATTGATATTCACCATGTTTGGCTTGTCAGCCCAGGCCGCCGTTTACTTGGGTTTGGGGGTGGGTATTTCCAGTACCATCATTGCCGTTAAAATTATTTCTGAAAAAAGAGATCAGGACAGTTTGTACGGCAAGTTAGTGCTCGGCATCTTAATAGTGGAAGATTTGGTTTCCATTTTGGCCCTGGCGGTAATTAGTGGTTTTAGCGGCGGTCAAGCGGCCAGTTTTGCGACAATCGCTTTAGTCTTACTTAAGTTGGCCGTACTTTTGGCCATTGCCATTTTTGCCAGCCGGCATTTTTTCCCTTGGGTTGCGGAAAGGCTGGCTAAATCAGGCGACCTCATTTTCCTGTTTAGCCTGGCTTGGGGCTTGGGTTTTGCCACCATTATTAGCGAGAACCTTTTTGGCTTAACTCCCGAAATCGGCGGTTTTTTGGCGGGATTGACTCTGGCTAACTCGCATCAGAATTTACAGATCGCCAGCCGCATGAAACCCTTGCGCGATTTTTTCCTGATTCTCTTCTTTATTATCCTGGGCTCGAAACTGATTATTGAAGATTTAGCGACCATGTTATTGGCAGCTTTGGGCATTATGCTGCTGGGAGTTATTGTTAAGCCGGTATTTACGTTTGTGATGCTTACCTTTTTTGGCTATAAAGGCCGGACCAGCTTTATGACAGCCTCAAGCTTGGCCCATATTTCTGAATTTAGTATCATTCTCGCGGTTTTAGGTTGGCGGGCCGGCCACTTAAACGAGAGCGCTTTATCGCTTATGACGCTGGCCACTATTTTAAGTTTTGTAGCGGCTTCTTATTTGCTGGCCCATAACCAAACATTGGCCCAAAATTTCCGCGCCTTTTTGGCCTGGTGGGACCCCAAAGAAGGGTCGCGCGAAATTTTATCCAAAGAGCGGTCGCTGCGCGGCCATATTGTTTTAGTGGGGGCCCATCGTACCGGGCAGAGTATCTTACACTCTTTGGAAGAGTTGCATCGCAAATTTGTGGTAGTTGACTTTAACCCCAGCATTGTCCGGAAGTTCAAAGAGAGGGGTATTTACACTCTTTTTGGCGATATTTCTGATCCGGAAATTCAGGAAAAGGCGCACATGGAGCGCGCCCGCGTTATTATTTCAACCGTGCCTGATTTCCAGGACAACCTAGCTATTCTCGAAGCAGCCAAAATGTACAAAGCCAAGGCTAAATTAATAGTATACGGTAATAATGATTTAGAAGCGGAAAAGTTGTATGATAAGGGAGCCGATTATGTTTTAATGCCGCATTTTTTGGGCGGTCTGCAATTGGCCGAGCTGTTAAAGAAAGATATTAATTTAAAAAATATCAAATCATTAAGACAGCGAGATTTAGAATTAATACAACAGACTACATAAGTTTATGGATTTTTTAAAGTCACCAATGGGTATCATTATTATCTTAGCGGTTTTGGTTTTAGGAATTGGCACCTTTTTCTTTTTTTCGGAAGATAAACAGGATAATACTAAGCCAGCGCTAATGGGCCAAGAAATCGCGATACAAGGCAAGAATCACATCGAAGTAGGCGCGGCCCATGAGCCCTACAACAGCAGCCCGCCCACTTCCGGTCCACATTATGCCCAAGCTGCGGCGCGAGATTTTTACGAAGGAGTCTTGCCGGATGAACAGCTGATCCACAATTTAGAGCATGGTGAAATCTGGATATCATATAAAAATATCCTGGATGATGTTAAACAGGAATTGAAAGCTTTACAGGCCAGTAATCGCGGTAGCGTGGTGGTAACTTTGCGTCCGGATAATCCCCAAAATATTTGTTTGGCGTCTTGGGGGCGCTTGCAGTGCATGGATCAACTCGATCTGCCTTTAGCGCAGCAGTTTATTAAAGCCAATAAAAATAACAGTCCCGAACCCTTTGCCCGCTAGCTGAAAAACCGTAGTTCGGCCAAGGGCCGGCCTTCCCGAACCAACAGAATGAGCAAGGTTCCTATGGCCAGCAGCACGATTATAATCATGCTGAATTTAAGCAGGGTGTCGGGATCGACGAAGCCTTTATTTTTTGAGTTTGTTTTTTTCATAAGCGTGGAATATGTCAAGATTATTATCTATCACTTTAATTGTTTTGTCACTAGCCGTAGGCATCTTGCTTGGCAACAGCTATGGCCGGCGTGACCTTAAAAATTCCCGCCCGCCAGAAATTACAGGCCAGATTGGCGAGCCGGGTTCGGTTGCCGTTGCCGATAACGGCTATATTTTGGGTCATTTGCAGTTATTTAATAAGGCAAAAATTTCTGTTTTTGGCGGTGTCGCTTTGCTTAAAATTACAAATTTTGCCACAGAGGCGAATGTAGATATTTGGAAAATGCCGGAAGGAACCACGGGCGATGAATCTACGCAGTATATTTTGGCTCTTTACACTAAAGACCATGCGCCCCTTAAGGAGCTGACTACTTTTTATTTGGGACAATCGGGCAGCGCCAAATTAAGGGTATCGGTGCCGGAATTTGAGCCCGGACAATATTTTACCGTACTTCGCCAAGAAACACGCGAAGTGCTTTTGGTAAGCGAGGCAGTGGAATAAAAAAACAGCCCCGAATCATCGGCCGGGGCTGTTTTTAGATTTCTGAAACTATTTTATCGAACACTTCAGGATGGTTAACGGCGATTTCGGCCAGCATCTTGCGATTAATTTGAATTTCGGCTTTGTTCAGGCGATCTATTAGTTCGCTGTAGGATATGCCACGCTCTTTGGCGGCAGCGGATAATCTTACAATCCAAAGGCTGCGCATATCGCGCTTGCGGGTGCGGCGGTCGCGGTAGGCGTATTTTTCAGCATGCAGTAAAGCTTCGCGGGCAGCGCGCAGATGCGTGGAGCGGCGGTTAAGAAAACCTTTCGCTCGCTTTAAGACATTTTTTCTGCGTTTCGTGCGGTTAATACCTCGTTTAACTCTCATATACGAATGATTATCTTCGAATTACGAATTGGGACGAATTACGGTGCCTTGGGGCTCCGAAGGGTAGCGAAGCTACATCCTCTCACCGCAAGGTTCTGGCCGAAGGCCAGGTTCTTACGAATGGCTACGAATAGGTCGTTTTATTAGTCATTCGCGTATTCGACCTTATTCGCGAATTCGAAGAGCGTTAGCTTATTAAATCAGCGATGCGGGCGTTTTCGCGTATGCTGTTATCCTTGCGTTTGGCGCGGGTAACTTTGCCTGATTCGCGGGAATTAAAGTGGTCTTGTCCGGAAGTACGGTGCCGGATTTTGCCTGACCCTGTTTTCCAGAAACGCTTGTTGGCGCCTTTGTGAGTTTTAGCTTTCATACAAATAATTATTTATTAATACTCTTTGGGCCTTCACCCGGATTCATGATGGCAAACAAGGTTCCGCCCATTTTCTTGGGGTTTTGTTCCATAGTGTGGGGGAAGGAGACGCTGCTTAAATACTTCTTGAGCTGTTCGAAGGCGTAATCGACATTGGCTTTTTCACGGCCCCGCAAAAACATTTCTACCTTTACTTTTTTGCCTTCTTCCAAAAACTTATCGGCCTGGTGGGCCTTGGTGGCCATATCATGCTGGCCGATGCGCACGGAAATCCTGATGCTTTTAACCTCAATCCTTTTCTGCTGTTTTTTCTTAGCCTGTTCCGCTTTTTCTACTTGGTAGCGGTACTTATCATAATTGATAATTTTGACAACCGGCGGTTTGGCGGTGGGGCTAATTTCCACCAAATCCAGCTCTGCTTCTTCGGCAAGCTTTAAGGCTTCATGCGTTTGCATAACGCCCTGATGTTCGCCGCTCGCATCAACCACCCTTACTTCCGGGGCCTTTATTTGATGGTTAATGCGCGCAACTGGCTGTTTAACGGGTTTGAAATACTTATTGACTGGTCTATACATTTATGATTT
>CAZSSD010000018.1:0-15063 GCA_964609765.1 uncultured Candidatus Saccharibacteria bacterium
TATTTATTTCGTAGAAAAAAACACGGGCAAATTGGGTAGAATTCTGTTAGAATAGGATTGATGCCTAAAACAACCACCCTTTTTCGATGCAGTGAATGCGAAGCTACGGCGCCCAAATGGTCCGGGCGTTGTTTGGCTTGCCAGGCTTGGGGAACCATGGAAGAAGTGCCCATGGCGGCCAGCGCCAGTGCGCTAGGCCAAGCTTTGCGCAAAGGCGAAATGGGGGATGTCGTTAGTTTAGAATCGGTGCAGGGCCATGATTTTAAAAGATTCGGGACAGGTTTGGCTGAACTTGATCGTTGTTTGGGAGGCGGGGTGGTGCCCGGGTCGGTGATACTTTTAGGGGGCGACCCCGGCGTGGGTAAATCCACCTTAGCCTTGCAGATCGCGGCCAGTTTGCAGACCAATGGTTTAAATGTATTGTACGTTTCCGGCGAGGAGTCGCCCGCGCAAATTAAATTGCGCGCCGGCCGCATTGATGACCAATTGTTGGCCTTGCCAATTTTGCCAGATACAAACTTGCTCACAATTTTATCAACCGCAGTCTCACGTTTGCCTAATTTTTTGATTATTGATTCGATACAGACCATTTACAATCCGGATACCGGCGGCGTGCCCGGCTCGGTATCGCAGGTTTCCGGCGGCGTGGCCAAGATTGTTGAGCTGGCCAAAAAACACAACGTCGCCGCTTTAATCATTGGTCATGTTACTAAAGAAGGTTTTATTGCCGGACCTAAAACCGTTGAGCACATGGTTGACGTGGTTTTGTACATTGAGGGTGAGCGTTTTCAACAGTTGCGGCTTTTGCGGGCTGTAAAAAATCGCTTCGGCGGCGTAAACGAGGTTGGCGTTTTTGAAATGAGCGGCACGGGTTTGCGGGAAGTGGCCAACCCCTCGCGGTTGTTTTTGGATGAAGAAACGCTGGGCCGGGCCGGCACGGCCTATACCTCGGTTTTGGAGGGCAGCCGCGTGGTAGCTTGCGAAATTCAGGCACTCGTTTCCAAAACTACGCTCGCTTATCCAAAGAGAACGGCGCTCGGTTTTGATCAAAACCGGCTTTGGCTGCTGCTGGCGGTGTTAAGCAAATTCGGCAAACTCCCCGTTCACGAAAATGATGTATTTGTAAATGTGATTGGCGGCCTCAAGATCTCGGAAACTGCTTCTGATTTGGCGGTAGCCGCCTCTTTGGCCAGCAGCTTGTTGGACATGCCTACGCCGGCGGAAACCGCCATATTTGGGGAGATTGGTCTGTCTGGCGAAATACGCCCGATCAACCAGATTGACAGGCGTTTGGCGGAAGTTGAGCGCTTGGGTTTTGCGCGCGCCGTAATTCCGGCCAAACAAAAGGTAGGTGAGACTAAACTAGAACTAGTCAGGGTGGGGGATATCAAAGAGATGCTAAGCAAGCTGTTTGGAAGAAAAGAAGTTAAAAATCCTAATATCTAATTTCTAATTCCTAAACAATATCCAAATTTCAATGTTTAAAATTGGGAATTTTGTCATTTGTTATTTGAGATTTATTTAGGATTTAGGGTTTGGGGTTTAGAATTTATTTAGGAGTTAGGTCAATTAGGTGGATTAGAATAATTCTTGATTACTCTGCGTGTAAAACCTCTTCTTGTTCTACGAGTTTTTGTAAGTCAGGATAGTGCGTAAGGCCCTGGCTTATTAAATTTTCCGCCTCGCGGCGGGTAAGTTTTACCATTTCCAAATCCGTGGGATCCGCAATTTTCATGTCTAAAAAGCCGCTCTGTTGGGTGCCGGCCAGTTGGCCCATGCCTCTAAATTTAAGATCCAGTTCAGCCAGAGTAAAACCGTCGCTGTAGCGGCTTATGGCTTTTAAGCGTTCCGGCACGCCGCCGGAGGGCAGGAGCAAGCAATGGGAAGGATATTGGCCCCGGCCAACCCGGCCGCGGAACTGGTGCAGCTGGGCCAGGCCGAATCTCTCCGCGCCTTCAATGAGCATGACGGTCGCGTTCGGTACATCAATGCCCACTTCTATAACCGAGGTTGAAACCAGAAGATGGTGCAGCCCTTCTTTAAATTCGCGCATAATTTTATCTTTTTCCTCACCCTTAAGGCGGCCGTGTATGAGGGCAATCGAAAAATTGGGGAATACTTCTTTTTGCAGGCGCTCTTTTTCCAAAGTCGCAGATTTCACCTCTAAAACATCCGATTCTTCAATGAGCGGACAGATTACAAATACCTGCCGGCCGGCCAGAACTTCTTTGCTAATTAGCGCGTAGGCTTTGTGGCGTTCCTCGGGCCCGATTATTTGCGTGGTGGTCGGCGCGCGGCCCGGCGGCATTTCCGTGATCGAAGAAATAGCCAGATCGCCGTAAAGAGTGAGGGCAAGCGTGCGCGGGATGGGCGTGGCGGTCATGGAAAGGAGATGCGGCAGCGTCTTTTGGCTGTGGCTTAAAGACCGCAATGTTGAACGTTGTTTGACGCCAAAGCGGTGCTGCTCATCAACAATCAATAAATTTAAGTTTTTAAATTTTACAGCTTCCTGCAGGAGAGCATGAGTGCCGACCATGACGTCTATTTTTCCGTTTTTGATAGCTTGGTAAATGGACTCTTTTTCTTTTTTGGAGGTGCTGCCCGTGAGTAGAGCTATAATAATTTTTTGCGGGTGCAGAAGTTCGCTAAGGGTTTGGTAATGCTGCTGGGCTAGAATTTCAGTGGGAGCGAGCAAGGCGGTTTGGCCGCCGGCCCAAGCCACTTGGGCCGCGGCTATGGCGGCCACTACGGTTTTGCCCGAGCCCACGTCGCCTTGGAGGAGCCTGTTCATGGGTGTATTTTTTTCCAAGTCCTGGATAATTTCCCAAGCGGCTTTTTTTTGGGACAGTGTCAGTTTAAAGGGCAGATCATCGACTAATTTTTTAACCAACTTTTGTTTAAAAGGTATTGATTTGGCGCGGGCGGTTTTATTCATTTCACGCCGATACAGAATGCGCAGCTGAAACAGAAACAATTCGTCAAAAGCCAGTCTTTTTCTGGCTTTTTTAAGCTCTACAAAATTTTCAGGGAAATGTATTTTTTGCCAGGCCTGTTTTAAGCCTATTAAATCCAAACGTTCTTTTATTTCCGGGGGCAGCGGGTCTGCATTATCGTCGAGTTTTTGTAAGATTTGCTGCATTACGCCCCGGTATCTTTTAGGCGCGATTCCTTCTGGCAGAGAATAGACGGGAATAATTTTGCCGGCCGAGGCGCCGCCGTTTGTTTCCTCAAAAGTTGGCGACTGAAGTTGCAGGCGGCCGCGGTAATTTGTCTCACCTAAAAAATAATACTCCTTGCCTTTATGCAAAATGTTGGTTAAAAATGGCTGGTTAAACCAGATGGCCGAGATATTGCCCGTCTCATCAGTCAGGATGGCCTCGGTCAGGTTCATCCTTTTATTTTTAAACGATCTTCTGGTTTGAATGTTGGTGACACGGGCTTTAATGGTTACGCTTTCATTTGGTTTAAGCTGGTTGATTTTTTTGAATCTACTGTAATCTTCGTATCTAAACGGGTAATGTTCAATTAAATCACGGATGCTTTTTATGCCCATGCGGTCAAGAATTTTGGCCGTATTCAAACCTATCCCTTTTATTTTTTCAGGGGAGAGGTGTAAAAATAGCGGATCGTTATTTTCGGAATTTACGGGCATAAACTTATTTTATACGCACTTTCGGTGCTTGTCTAAAGGGGCAAAATATAGTATCATTAACATGTTTGGTGGGGTGACTGAGCGGTCCAAAGTAGATGTTTGCTAAACATCGCCTCCGTAAGGGGGCTCGTGGGTTCGAATCCCACCCCCACCGCCAAAAAAGCGTTACTTGCATCGGTTGCCCATACCGTTTATTATTAAGAGTATGAGAACCACACAGCGCAAAGGCGATATTGCAGTAGCTCGAGCAATATCCACATTCACTAAATTGGGTTGGGATGTTTCCTTACCTTTCACTGAATCTGCAGCTTATGATTTGATTATTGATACAGGTACTGAGCTCAAACGTGTTCAAGTTAGGTATACCAGCAGAAAGGAAGTTGACTTAAGAAGGGTACATTCAAATTCCCAAGGGTATGTTGTTAAAAAGACTTTGGAAAACGCCTATGATTGGCTATATGTATTGAGTAATGATGATAAGGAATACCTTATTAAATCTTGCTTGTGGGGCCGTAGAGCAGTTACGCCACAAAGCAATCAGTTATTGATGTTAGCGTAGAGAAGGGAGAGGTGTCCGAGTGGTTCAAGGAAACAGTCTTGAAAACTGTGGCCTCGCAAGAGGCCTCGTGGGTTCGAATCCCACCCTCTCCGCCATCAAATCTGGTCTGGTGTTTATACCAGCACAGATTTGATAGTTGAAGAAGGAGGGTTAGGGATTCGAAAGAATCCCACAGCATCTACTTAGCGTAGTGGGTAGCTTCTGAAGAGTCGCGGTGGCGACAACTTATAGCCGAAGGCGCGCCTGGTCCCGAGTCTGCGAGGGCGACCTTACCCCTTCCGCCATAAACTTTGCTACGCTATGCTTTTAATGATCAATAATTCTCCGGATAAATATTCGCGTTGTATTAATTCTTCCCATCTATACCGTAATTAAAGTTGAAATTAAATTTAAGTTAGTAAAAATATGGAGCTAAACGGTAAAACTGCTTTGGTAACCGGCGCCTCAACCGGCATAGGCCGGGCTATTGCTTTGGCCCTGGCCAAGGAAGGTTGTACCGTCGTTTTTACTTATAACTCTAATAAAGACGGGGCAGACGAAACGCTTGCCGAAATTGCCGAAATTGGCGCAGCGTTTAAAGTTGACATGCGGCGTGAAGAAGAAATTAAAGAATTATTTTCATTTATAAAATCTAAATTTGGTAAACTGGACATTTTGGTTAATAACGCTGGTATAAACAGGCCCCGGGATTTATATGATGCCAAAATTTGGCAGGAAGTTTTCCAAGTAAACTTATTTGCCTTAGTCCTATGCATTGGCGAAGCGGTTAAATTAATGGCAAATGCCGGTAAGGTCTTGAACATTTCTTCGATTTACGGGGAAGGGAAAGCTTGCCCCAGGGGATTGCCGGCTTACGGCGCTTCAAAAGCTGCGGTTAATCACCTTACCCAAACTATGGCCAAGAACTTGGCGCCCAATATTTTAATTAACGCCATTGCCCCTGGCTATGTAAAAACACCACTCTGGCGGGACGCAAGCGAAGAAGATTTTGCAGAAGCGGGTAAGGAACAATTAATAGAGCGGATGATTATGCCGGAAGAAATCGCCGAGATGGCGGTGGCGGTTATCAAAAATGATGCCATGACCGGAGAAGTGGTCTCAATCGATGGGGGGCTTTCATTAAAAACAATATAATCTGTTTTTTTGTAGCCGATAGTATATAATGAATATATGGTTCGCCACGAAGAAACAATTAATTATGCTTGGATTGCGGACGAGTACAAACCCCATGAATATGATTTAGGGTGGTACGCCGGCCTGTTTTTCTTCGGCGCCATTCTGATCATCTGGAGCTTGTATGTAAATAACATTATCGCGACCATACTTTTTGCGGTTATGGTTTTAACGCTTTATATTTTGAGCCATCATCAGCCGGGCCAGGTGAGGGTGGAGATCTCACATAAAGGCATTATGTTGGATGATGTTTTATACTCCTACCGCAGTCTGAATTATTTTTGGATACTTTATCCGCCTAACAACAGTCCGGTTTTGGGGGTCGAGACGCAGTCCATTATAAATCGCCATTTGGAAATCGAGCTTGAGGATCAGGATCCGGAACTGGTGCGTGAATTCCTTGATCAATATTTGGAAGAAATAGAAGCCTACGAAGAAAATTTTATTGATTTTATAATAAAGAAGCTGAAAATATAAGTCACGTAACACGTATCACGTAACACGTAACAAAAAAGCCGCTGTTTAGCGGTTTTATGGCGTCCTCGGGAGGATTCGAATCCGCGTAGTAGAAGCTTCGCTTCACTACGGGACTGCCGCCTCCAACTGGCGACCTCGGCAGGACTCGAACCTGCAACCTTCAGCTCCGCAAGCTGATGCTCTATCCAATTGAGCTACGAGGCCTAAATCGCTCTAACCTGCCCCGTACTGAACCGAAGGTTCTAGTACCGGGGTCCGCTGAGCTACGAGGACGTGTAAGCGTAGCGTACACTAAACAATCTTACGAGGACGTGTAACGATTAACTTATTTATTTTAGCAGAAAATGGACGTCTTGAAAAGGGTTAATTTGTATGTAAAAATACTGCTATGGATTTAAGCGGTAAAAAAGTAGCTTTGCTCGGTTTCGGCCTTGAAAATAGATCAATCCTGCCATACCTGCAAGAGCGGGGCGCAATTATTACCATTTGTGATAAAAATGCGGCTTTGAGCCGTGATTTGAGCGGGATAGCGTATCGTCTCGGCCCAGATTATCTAAAAGATCTCATGGATTTTGATCTTATTTTCCGGTCGCCCGGCCTTCCGTTTTTGACACCAGAGATTCAGGCTGCCAAGACGGCGGGGGTATTGGTTACCAGCCAGACCAAACTATTTTTTGAAGAATGCCCGGCCAAAATTATTGGCGTCACTGGTACCAAAGGTAAGGGCACGACCGCGGCCTTGATTTACGAGATTTTGAAAAGCGCCCAGCGGCGACAGGAATTAACCGGGCAAGCTTATCTGGTTGGAAATATTGGTACACCCGCCGTTACTATTTTAGGAAAAGCTCGAAAAGAAGACTGGGTTATTTTTGAGTTGTCCAGTTTTCAGCTTCAGGACCTTGCCAAAAGTCCGCAAGTGGCGGTTGTTTTGGCGGTTAGTCAGGATCATCTTGATCATCATAAGAGTCTGGCTGAATATACTGAGAGCAAGAAAAATATTGTCAGATTTCAGACGGCAAGTGATTTGGCTGTGCTCAACCGCGATTCGGAGATCACTAAATCTTTTACGGAACTGACCGCAGCCCAAGTTCACTATTTTTCCAAAGAAGATATTGTCGGTCCAGAGCGGCAAGCCTTGGCGCGCTATCATTTGGAAAATGCGGCTGCGGCTTTGACCGTGGCCAGGCTTCTCAAGCTTAGCCAAAAGGCCGTGAGCGACGGCCTGGCAAATTTCAAGGGATTGCCTCACCGTTTGGAATGGGTGGCTACGCTGGCGGATGTGGATTATTATGACGATTCTTTTGCCACTACACCCGAGGCGGCCATTGCGGCGGTTGAATCTTTCCGCCAGCCCGTTACTTTGATTGCGGGCGGATCCAGCAAGGGCGCGGATTTTGGGAATCTTAAAAAAGCAATCGCGCGGAGCACGGTTAAAAATATTATCTGCGTGGGCCAGGAAGGGGACCTTCTTTACAGCCTCTGGCAAGATTTAGGCATCAATATTTTACGAGGCGGGCGCACAATGGCGGAAATTGTGGCGCAGGCCAAAAATTTAGCTAAACCGGGGGAAGTGGTGTTGCTTAGCCCCGCTTGTGCCAGCTTTGACATGTTCAAGAACGCCTCTGACCGCGGCGACCAATTTAAAGCGGTTTTGCAGGCGCATAAGAAATAAAAATATCGAAATCACTCCTGGGCTACGGCCACACCCCAAACTATTCTGGCACCATGGCGTTTTAAAACCCTGGCGCACTCTTTTAGAGTGGCGCCGGTGGTCGAAACATCGTCCACTAAAAGCACTGTTATTTCTTTTACTGACACTTCGGGGTCAATACGGAAAGAATTAATTACATTTTTCTTGCGCTGTTCCCGATTAAGCTTAGTCTGGCTTTCGGTATTTGTAATTTTGGTAAGCAGGTTTCGGCAAGGCAGAGCGCAGGCCAAACCCAACTCCTCGGCAATTAACTGGCTTTGATTGTAACCGCGGTGTGTTTCCTTTTGCGGATGCAAAGGTACATAGCTAATAACGGTTTCGGCAGTTAACAGTCCGGAAAAATTTTGTTTTAAACACAAAGCCAGCAGATCCGCCAAAGGACCCGCTAGTTTGCGCGTGTTTTTATATTTAATCTTTTTAATTATCGACCGGATCAGCAGGTCGTTAAAAGGGCAGGCCGCGAAGAT
The DNA here is from genome assembly GCA_964609765.1 of uncultured Candidatus Saccharibacteria bacterium. Classification (GTDB taxonomy): domain Bacteria; phylum Patescibacteriota; class Doudnabacteria; order UBA920; family 2-02-FULL-46-11; genus CAZSSD01. Next base: position 8,040 of record CAZSSD010000018.1, read on the forward strand.
GCCGTCTATAGTCTGTGTTAATTTGCACTTAGCGTGGGTGGCCCCGAGGAGGCTGTTTTCATCACAAACCGGGCATTGCCATCTTTCGATTTTGGTTAAGCAATCCCGTACACATTCTTGACAGAGATATTGGTGCGGATGATCGCAGCACAAACATTCAATCGGAAAAAACAGATTTGTTAAAATAGCGCGGGCAGTTTGCACTGCCCGCTTTAGATTTTCCATTTTAATTTATGGTTTGGTTTGGCCTTGAACCACGCTGCGATACTTTAAATTTTATATCGATTTCTTTTTTTGGCCAGCTTATTTTGGCTTTGATGGTTTTGTTGCTGCTTAAAAAATGCGCGTTTTTAAGGAGGCTGCTGGCAATTTTAGCCTCAATCAGCTCTTGCAGATTTTTACGCACCATGCGGGCGCCTTCGTCCGAATTAAGACTTAAATCAGCGATTTTGGCCACACTTTTTTTATCCCAAGCCACATCTATGCCGCGTTCAAGCAAGCGCTTTTGCATATCTTTGAGCTGAATTTCGACGATACTTTTGAGGTGGTTTGACTCTAATGGCTTAAAAACAAGAATTTTATCAATACGGTTAAGCAGTTCGGGGCGCATCAGATCTTTGAGCGATTCAATCACTCTCTCCTTGGTCTGGTCAAATTGTTCGCGGGCTCGCTCCAGTTCTTCTTTATCCACGAAGCCGAAGCCGGCCGCATCACGGTTAAGCTCCGTTAGCCCAATATTGGAGGTCATGATAATGATGGTATTTTTAAAATTAACTCGTTTGCCACCGGCATCGGTCAATTGGCCTTCTTCTAAAATTTGCAACAAGATGTTGAAAACATCGGGATGCGCTTTTTCGATTTCATCAAACAAAACAATGGCATAAGGCTTGCGCCTGATGGCTTCGGTCAGCCGGCCGCCCTCTTCGAAACCAACATAGCCGGCCGGCGCCCCAATTAGCCTGGCCACATTATGTTTTTCCATAAATTCAGACATGTCCACCCTGATCAGAGCCTCGCGATTTTGAAATATTTCTTCGGCCAGCGCTTTGGCCAGTTCGGTTTTGCCCACACCCGAAGGACCCATAAAGACGAATGAGCCGAGGGGGCGGTTAGGGGAGGAAAGGCCCAGCCTTGAGCGCTTGATAGCGCCTACGATGGTTTCGATGGCCTCATCCTGGCCGACCACTCTTGACTTGAGAGATTGATCCAAATTGACCAGTTTATCTATTTCGGCCTGGACCAAAGTGTGCAGGGGGATCTTGGTTATCAGGGAGACGGTCTTGGCAATATCTTCTGTGGAGATGCGCAGTTTGGTGGCGCTGCTCGGTTCTTGGAGGGAGTCGTGATAAGCCTGTTGCTGTTCGCGCAACTGCTCTTCCTTTAGTCTCAACAGTTTGGCGGCGGTAACATCTTCCGATAAAACCGCCTTAGTTTTTTCCCGCGATATCTCGTAGAGTTCTTTTTCCAGAGCCTTCAGAAAGCGCAGTTCGGGAGATTTTTCATTTTTGGTTTTAAGATTAGCGGCGGTTTCGTCTATTAAATCCAGAGCCTTATCAGGCAGAAATCGGTCCGGGATGTAGCGCACGGAAAGCTCTACCGCCGCTTTAACCGCTTCGGGAGCAATGCTTACGCCATGGTATTTTTCGTAGTTATTAAGTACGCCGTGTATGATTTGAGCGGCTTCCTCGGGACTTGGTTCATCCACTAGGATGGGTTGGAATCTGCGCTCCAGGGCCGCGTCGTTTTCGATATACTTTTTGTACTCGGCTAAAGTGGTGGCGCCGATGGCACGCAGATCGCCGCGGGCCAGAGCCGGTTTTAAAATATTGGCGGCGTCGAGACTGCCGGTAGTGGCGCCGGCGCCGACCAAAGTGTGGAGCTCATCGATAAACAAGATAATATTCTTATCTTCGGACACCTCGTCAATTACTTGCTTAAGTCTGTTTTCAAATTCACCGCGGAACATAGAACCGGCCACGACTAGAGCTAAATCAAGCGCTAATATTTTTTTATCAAGCAGACTTTCCGGCACCTCACCCTTAACAATGGCCAGAGCCAGTCCCTCGACAATGGCGGTTTTGCCGACACCCGGCTCGCCAATGAGAACCGGATTATTTTTATTGCGCCTGTTGAGGATGGCAACCAGCCTTTCGATTTCAGTGGCGCGGCCGATGACGGGGTCTATTTTACCCAGAGTCGCCCGCTCGGTTAAATCCGTCGTAAAATAATCGAGCGCCGGTGATTTGGATATTTTTTCTTCGGGCTTGGTGCGGGTGACCGAGCTGGCGGGCAGTTGCTCTTCAACACTGCCAAAGTCAGGAAACTTGCTGCTATGATCAAATATCGCTAAAAGCTGACTTTTCATCTCGACGACATCCAGGCCGCGCTGGGCCATAATTTTGCGTCCGAGAGAATCTTCGCAATCAAGAATGCCGAAAAGGATATGTTCGGTGGCAATATAAGGATAATTAAAACGCGAAGCCACTACCGCCGCTTTCTCCAGGCTTATTCTAAAGTTTTCAGAAATGCGCGCGCTCCAAACTTCGACAACTTTATCGCTGTTCAATTTGCTAACCGTCTCTTTGATGTGGCTCGGGTCGAGATTATTTTTGAGCAGTATTTCGCCGCCAAAGGCGCTTTTTTCAGCTAAAATTGCATAGAGCAAATGTTCGGTGCCGGTATGGGCATGGCGGAGATCTTCGGATAACTTTTGAGCGGCGACGAGGGCCGCTTTGGCTCGTGAGGACAGTCTTTCCAGGAGATGCGAAAAGTTGTTCATGTTTCTTATTCTTTCTATACTGACAGTATAAATTATGGCCGGACAAAAAGAAAGAAATTTGGGGTGGATATTCGCTCTCAAAATTGTATTAAACGATTATGTGATATGACACCAAAAATATCCTCCGCTTATGACGAAGCGGTCAAGTATTTAAATATTAAAATGTATTCCCGCGGCGAATTAGAAAGCCGGCTTTTGCGCAAAAAATACGAGCCGGCCGAGGTTGGCGCGGCTTTAGAGGTCTTGACCACGGAAGGTTTGCTTAATGATCATTTATATGCCGAAACATATTTGGAGAATTTAATTTCATACCGCACTTTTGGTTATTACGGAATCCGTAACAAATTGCTGCAAAAGAAGCTCGATAGAAATTTAGTGGACCGGCTTTTAAAGCGACGCCTGGATTTAGGCAGCGAAAAGACGATTGCCCGGAGATTTCTAAAAAAGACCGCCAATACCGGGCGGGCGCGTGAATCGCTGATACGGGCGCTGCGTCAAAAAGGTTTTCGGACCGAAGTTCTTCTATCCGTCATACAGGGTATCTGAACGGCGCTTTGTTTTTTACTATATTGATGATATAAAAAATAGGTAAGCTAATAAGCGTGAACCTTTCTGGAGCTAAGGAGGCCCCATGAGAAAAGCCTGGCTAGTCTCGGCGAGCTTGCTGTCGGTGGCCTTCGCTCCTTGCGAGGCAGCCGTCAAAATGGGCGTGGCGGCGAAAATCGAAAACGCGGCTCACGCGCGCGAGGCCCTGGCCGAGGGCATCCTGGTTTCGGTGCCGACGGTTGGTGCCGGATACGTGATTTTTGAGGAAGGCTTTGCCGAGAACTACGACCACCGTGTGCTCATGGCGGCGTCGGCGGCGCTGCGCGCGTTCATTGCCAACGAGTTCGGCCAACTCCATCAGGCCTACGGCCACTGCCGCGTTTACATAACTTCACTCATCCGGCCGGACGACTATCGCCGATCGCGGGGTTTGGCTAGTCGTGAGAGTTCGTTCCACGGCCAAACCTCGGGCGCCATGGATTTCGATATCGACCATATGGCGCCCGAGTGTCAGCGTTGGGCGGAGCGTCGTATCGAGCTGCTGCGCTCGCTGGCTTTGTTCACCGGGTTTGTGCCGCCTGAGCCCGAGAAAGGCCGTACCCATTTCCACGCCGCTGTTGACGTAGACGGTTACGAACAGTTTGCGGCGCTGGCTTACAGCGCCGAGATCGGAGTGTTGGATAACGCCAATCTCGCCCTACTCGTTTCGGCCCGCGCCAAAGCGGCGATCGGGGAGAGTGTAAGCCTGCCTGAACGGAGCCTGCTCCTTGCCATCAGCAGCGCAGGCGGCACGATTCGCGTCCCATCGACGCAATTCACGAGAGAGGAGGCCTCGCCAGTCACGAGCCAGTCGCCGCCGGACGAGATCAAGCAAACGCGGCCGCGCAAGTTTTACGAGGCCAGCGCCTTACTCGCGGCGGTGCGGTACACGAGGTGGGGGAGCGGCGCTTCCGCCCTGCTGCTTACTCTGTTCATGCAATTCGGCATAGTGTGGCCACGACGAACCACTGAACCACGGAGGCGACTAGCGGAAACAAACGGCGAAAAAACGGCCAAGCCAAGGGCGCGGCGCCCGGCCATTCGTGAGGTGTATTCTGTAACCATGCCATCTGGCGGGCTGGCGTGGTAGCAGATCCAGGCAACAAAAACCAAGGGTCTGGACAGAAGTCCGGACCCTTTCATTTTTATATTTATTAAACTGAAGTTTCTTCCAATCTTTTGATACGTTCTGATATGGGCGGGTGGGTTGAGAAAAGTTTGGCAAATAAGCCCACCGGACGGCCATGCAGGTCTTTTAAAGGATTTACAATGTAGAGATGGGCGGTGGCTTTATTGGCGACCTCAAGCGGTTCGTGGTCCGCGGCCAGTTTGCGAAGAGCGTTCGCCAGGCCCTGGGGGTAGCGCGTTAGCATGATGCCCGATGAATCGGCCAAATATTCGCGCTGCCGCGAGATAGCCAGTTGTATGAGGGTGGCGATAATCGGCGCGAGTATGGCAAGGGTAATGCCAAGTACGGCAAAAATATCATCAAGCTGACTGCCGCCTTTGCGCCGCCTGTGTCCGCCCCAAAAAGAAATGCGTAAAAAGCAGTCTGAAAGCAGAGCGACGACGCCGACCAATACGACGACGATGGTGGAAAGGCGAATGTCGTAATTGCCAATGTGCGAAAGTTCGTGAGCGGTTACGCCTTCAAGTTCGGTTTTGTCCAATCTCTGTATTATTCCGGTTGTGAAAGCAATTACCGCGTGTTTCGGATCGCGCCCGGTGGCAAAAGCATTAAGAGCGGTATCTTCGATAATATAAATTTTTGGGGTTGGCAGACCGGCCGTAATGGCCAGATTTTCAACCAGGCGGTAGATTTCCGGATTTGTGCGCCTGTCCACTTCTTTGGCCTTGCTCATGGTTAGTACAATCTTATCCGAGAAGAAGTAGGAGATAAGAGACATGCCTATGGAAACGCCAACAGCAATAACAAGAATGCCCGGATTTTCCAATTGGTAGGAAAAAATATACCCCAGGCCGATAATAAACACCAAAAAGGCTGTAATTAACAGCGCGGTTTTACGTTTATTGCTTGTAATTTGGGTGTAAACCATAATTTTAAAACTCCAAACCCCAATGACCAATGACCAATCAAGTCCCAATTCTTAAAATCCTAAATTGGTCATTAAATGATTAAATCATTGATTGGGTATTGGGATTTGGTCATTGGGAATTAAAATTGTACTTTAACGTTTTGTTTTTCTTCGGCAGTTTCGACCTCAAAGAATTCGCGGATTTTAAAGGCAAAGATACTCGCAATTATATTGGTCGGAAAGTGTTGGATTTGGGTATTGTAATCCCGCACAGTGCCGTTGTAGAAGCGGCGCGCGGCTTGGATTTTGTCCTCGGTGTCCGTTAAATCACCCTGCAGTTGGGCGAAGTTTTGGTTCGCTTTTAAATCCGGATAGTTTTCGGCCACGGCAAAGACTGTGCGCAGTACCGCGCTTAATTGATTCTCGGCTTTTTCCATTTCCTGCGGACCGGCGGCTTGGTTATCATGCACGGAAACGGCATTGGCCCGGGCTTGGGTCACTTTTTCCAAAAGCTCGCGTTCATGGGTGGCGTATCCTTTGACAGTTTCGACTAAGTTCGGAATTAAATCGTAACGGCGCTTGAGCTGTACGTCGATGTCGCTCCAAGCTTCATCTACACGGTTGCGGTTGGTGACCAGGCTGTTGTAGGAAACAATCAGCCAAAGCACCAATAAACCGAGTATAACTAACAGCACTATTGTTATTGACATATATTTCCATTTAAGTATAACTTTAATTTTATTTTACTCTTAGATGATGTTATAATCAATACATATGGCCATAAGTATTGAGGAAGTAAAGAAGGTGGCAAAACTTGCCCGGCTTAAGCTTTTACCGGAAGAAGAGCAGAGGTACACTACGGAGTTAAGCGCGATTTTGGGTTATATTGATCAGCTTAAGGGTTTGTCTATTGCGGATCAGTCACCGAGGTTAGATAACGTCCATGGCTTGGCCGACCTGCGCCTGGATAGCGCGGATGGCGGCCGCCGCCAAAACGAAATTTTGTCGCTTGCGCCGACCCGCAAAGATAATTATTTAACCGTACCAACCGTTTTTTAATAATAGATGTTACTCCACGAAAAAAGTGTTTTAGAACTGCATCAGGCTTTAACTTCGGGTGAGGTTAAGGTTGAGGAAGTGGTGGCTCATTTCCAAAAACGGATCGTCGATATTGACCCAAAAATCAAAGCCTTTCGCAGCACCGAGCCAGAGCAACCCGGACAAATTGACGTAAATTCTTCGCCCTTGGCTGGTGTACCGTTTGCGGTTAAGGAAGTAATTGTGGTGGAGGGCCAGGAATGTACGGGCGGTTCGCAAATATTAAAAGGCTACCGCGCTCCCTACACGGCTACGGCTGTGGGCAAACTCATCCAGGCCGACGGTATTCTAATTGGCCGCACTAATTGCGATGAATTCGGCATGGGCAGCTCAACCGAGAACTCCGGCTACGGTCCCACTTTAAACCCTTGGGATTTAAGCCGTGTCCCGGGTGGGTCATCCGGGGGTTCGGCGGCGGCCGTGGCGGCGGGGCTGGTGCCTTACGCTTTAGGTACGGATACGGGCGGTTCCATTAGGCAGCCCGCGGCCTTTACGGGCGTCGTTGGCTTAAAGCCGACCTACGGCC
>CAZSSD010000019.1:0-13946 GCA_964609765.1 uncultured Candidatus Saccharibacteria bacterium
CGAGGCCGAAGTTCAGCCGACCAAAGTTTTGGTTATGAATTTGGGCAAGGATTTTGTTGCGCCTTCGCTCGATATTTTGAAAGATTTACGTAATGCCGGTATTTCGGCTGAATATTTTTATGATGCCAAAGATTTAGATAAACAGTTCAAGTATGCCGAAAGTTTAAATATTCCTTACGCTATTCTCATTGGCGAAGAGGAGCTAACGAATAATGTCCTTATTTTAAAGGATTTGACCAAGCGTACTCAAGAACCACTGTCTATAAATCAAATAATAGAGAAACTAAAGAAATAAACGTTTTAATAATATTAAATTTGGGCGCTTTAGGGCGTTTTTTTGATGTTTTTTTATTTATTATGCATACTTTAGTTATGGATCAAGCGAATTCCTCGCTTGATTTGCCCCCAAATTGTGAAGAGGGGAACATGCGCAATCTAAGGCTCATCTCGGTGGAGCAGGGTGTGGATGGGCCGTATGGTTCCCCTTCGTCAACGCAGGGAACTGTCGCGCCATCTTTCGCAGACCTGCGCAAGCGGATTGAACGACGGTATTACAACCTCGTTTCCCGCAATCTGGAGCGTCACGGCCGTGTTCGCTACATTCTGGCGCTGCCGGTGATGTATGCGCAGGCAACGGGCGCCATGATTTTCTCGATTCTGGCTGGTTTGCTCACGCCGCGTTCCGGCGTGAGCGGATTCTGGGCTCGGGTCAATCCATTTCACATCATGGTGGCGAGTAAGCGGCTTCCAGTGATGGCGTTGACTTATGACGCGTTTGCGCCTTACTCGCGTGCCGTGCGGCGGGCTTCGACTGGCCATGGCGCTTTGGACCGCATTTACAATTGGGTGGCACGGCGCCAGGTGGAGACAAGGGGTCTGGATCGGTTGATCACTGGTTTCTGGATCAACTGTCTCAACTGTCAGGCTGTGAGAAACCGGCTCCTGATCGTTCGAATGGCAATCGTGGAGTCGGCGCTGCAGCTCGTTGAAGAACAGGGCAAGCAAGAGGTACGGCTGTTGTCAATTGCCTGTGGCAGTGCCCAAGCGGTACTAGAGGCCGCCGCCGTTCTTCAGCGCCGCGGCATCACTCTTCGCTGCTTGCTTACCGACAAGAGTGATGATGCCCTGAAGTATGCGCGTGGTTTGGCCGTGAAGTATGGCGTGGACGCCCAAGTCCGCACCGAGGCAGTAACAGCAGCAGACGCGATTCGGCGCCATGCTCGAACCACGGATCTTGTCGAAGTGGTCGGCCTGGCCGACTACTTCACTGCCAAGCATGTGCTGCGTATGTTCAGGCTCCTGTACGAAGTGGTTCAGCCAGGTACGATTTTCATCACGGGTCACATTCACAGCAACCGCGAGAAGTTCTGGGTCTGGTGGGTCATCAATTGGCCCATGCTCTACAAGACTCGTCCCCAATTCCTGAATCTCATTACCGAAGCCGGCTGGGAAGGTGTACTTCCATTGACGGAGCCACACGGGATTCACACTGTCGCCATCGCGCGGCGGTAGAAAGGAGGAGTGTCATGCCCGAAATACGACTCACCACCGTTGGACTGCTCGAGATCTGGGCGGTCCCGATCGCGGTGGTCGTAGCTGTCGCTGCAGTTGCGGTTGTAGTGACGGCCATCCTGGCCCGGCGCTTCGCGCGCCGGGCCGCCAGGGGCGCCCAGTGATGGGCGCCCTCCGTCATTTTGGTTTAATTTGATATAATACCTACATGCTTTTGTACCTTGTGGTATCATCGCTCATTAACGCTATATCTACTTTTTTCTTAGGAATCATTGTTATTGGGCGAGGTAGAAAACAAAAAATAAATCAAGCCTTTATTTTAATCGCCGTTTCACTTTTTGTTTGGTCGCTTGGTTATTATTTTTGGCGCATCAGTGATAGTTATGAGCAGGCCTTATTTTGGAGTCGCGTTTTAATGCTTGGCGCAATTTTTATCGCGCCAGCTAATTTATTTTTCATTCATGTTTTTTTTGGATCGCCAGCTAAGTATCGAAAATATTTTTACTTAATATTCGGCACTGCGTTTCTATTTGCTTCGTTTTCATTTTCACCCTACTTTGTTGCTACTGTTGAGAAGATACCGGTTTATGGTCTTTGGCCCAAGCCCGGACTCCTCTATTCTTCTTTTTTATCTATCTGGCTTGCGGAAACAATTGTATCGTTTGTAATTTTACGAAGAGCAATGGGTCGTGAGCAGGACCCTGTTAGAAAAACACAATTAAAATATATCTTCATGGGTATTTTAGTTGCTTTCTTAGGGGGCTATACTAATTTCCCTTTATGGTATGGTATAAACTTTCCGCCTATTGGCAATATATTAGAAACGTTTTATATAGGAGCAATCGCTTTAGCTGTACTAAAGTACAAATTATTAAATGTAAAAGTTATCGCTACAGAGGTCATAATCGCAGCGTTATTAGTAATTTCATTTGTTGAAATTACCGTTGCGCGTACCTACACAGAGATTGCTGTTCGTTCCGCTTCTACTGTTGCATCAATGCTCTTTAGCTACTTTTTAATTAGAAGTGTAAGGGCTGAAGTGGCTCAGCGAGAACAGCTTCAGAAATTAACCGGACAGTTGCGTCAAACCAATACAGATTTACTAATGCGCAATCGTTATTTGGCTGCACTACAGGCGCTTACCTCGGAAATTACCCGTTCGCTCAACTTTAATAAATTTACTCAAGATATTGTTGACGGCGTAGCGGAAAAGCTAGATTTTGTTGGTGCGGTTTTGCTTTTGCTCGATAAAGAAAAAGAAACTTTTAAGGTCTCGGCCATTACAAATTCGCAGGTTATAAAAAAGGCGCTGGCTTATTTGCCGAATAGCTTGATGAAATACACAGGTAATTTTAAAGAAGATAATAATTTGGTGACTCTGGCTATGCGTACGGGTCGCGTGCAAGTGGGCGCTGAACTTTATAGTTTTGTTTCACCGCCTATTCCGCGCGGCACTGCGACAATCATGCAGGGAGCTCTACGCATGCGTTCCATAATTGCGGTTCCGATTTTTTCTGAAAATAGTCCGGTTGGTTGTTTATTGGTAGGTAGTCGGCAAACCAAAGAAAAAATATCAGATACCGAAATCCAAATGATCAAAGCTCTGGCTGATGAAGTTGGTATTATGGCCCGCAATCTCCAGCTTTACGAGCAGCTCGGCAAGGCCAATAATAGATTGCTTCAGGTTAACGAGCAGTTATCGCGTTTAGACAAGGCCAAAACCGAATTTTTATCAATCGCTTCCCATCAGCTGCGCACGCCCTTAACGGCGATTAAGGGCTATGTTTCCATGATTTTGGAGGGTGATTATGGCAAGATTTCCGACAAGTTAAACGAGCCGCTCAAAGATGTCTTTACTTCGGCCGAGCGTTTGATTAGTTTGGTTAATGAGTTATTAGATGTTTCGCGCATCGCTTCGGGCCGGCTGGAGCTGCACATGCAGCCGGTTAATTTAGTTAGTTTAACGGAGAATGTTTTAGAGGAAATCAAACCCAAGGCGGAAGACAAGCATTTGCAAATAGTTTTGAACAACCAATTAAAGAACGGCGAATCAGTGGCCGCCGACAGCGAGAAAGTGAGGCAGGTTGTCATTAATTTAATCGACAATGCCATTAAGTACACGGATAAAGGCACGGTGGCTATCAATATTGCGCCGGTTAACAAAAAAGTACGGTATTCGGTGATTGATTCCGGCATCGGCATTTCCCCAGAAGAAATTCCCCAACTTTTCCATCGTTTTATCAGAGCCAAAGAAGCGCAGCTAGTGCATACCCAGGGTACTGGCCTCGGTCTTTATGTGGCCAAAACCATCATTGAGGCTATGGGCGGCAAGATTTGGGTTGAGTCGGACGGTCTGGGTAAAGGCAGTCGTTTTATTTTTGAATTGGATCAAGCCCCGTCGAATTATCAGGAGAAAGTTATTAAAGTGGAATCGCAGCAGGATTATGTTGTGAACTAAGATGTCGGCAATATCTCCCAAATTGGTCCGGTCAGCCCTGTTTCTATTTATAGCCGGTATCGGCATGGGCCTGAATTTGTCTACCACAATAGCCAAAATGGCTATTTTCTTTTTATTGGTCTTGTTAATATATCTTTTTATTTTAAGAAAATTTGAAATTAATTTTTTAAAAACCGCCAACCTAACCTGGGTGGCCGTTTTAATATTAGCCTTAAGTCTTGGTTTGTTAAGGGCGGCTGGCCAGATTGGGGCCGCTCTTCCCGGCCAGAATTTTCAAGCCGCGGTTTTTAACGATACCGCACCGACTATTTATGGGGCGGTGACGAGCGTTAAAGTGGCGGGGACTGCTCAATATATTAAAGTTTATTCTCAAAGATACCCTGAATTTAAGGCTGGCGATATAGTGAGCGTGGTTGTGAAGTCTAACAAAAACGAGAGTAAGGGATATATCAGCGGCGAATTGAAGCTTTTGCAGTCCGCGCGCGGTTTGAGCGTGTTAAATTTACTTTCTTCAGCCCGGCGCGAGTTTTTAGAAAGCTTGCGGCGCGCTTTACCCGAACCGCATGCTTCTTTTGTGGCCGGCACATTAATTGGCGGGGCAGCCGGTATTCCTCAAGATATAAAAGATACCTTTAGGGAAAGCGGCATATCTCATATTTTGGCTGCTTCCGGTTATAACTTTACTTTACTGCTCATCTTTTTTAGTTTTCTTTTAAGATCTTTTTCGGTAAAAAGACAAACTTTGATATTTTTGTTAATTATTCCAAGTTTTGCCTTTATGGCCGGAGCCACGCCGGCGGTACTGCGCGCTGGCTTAATGAGTGGCTTGGTAGCCGTGGCGATTTTTTCGGGTCGTATTGCCGCCGCTAAAACAAGCCTGCTTTGGGCGGGCGGCTTAATGTTGGCCATAAGCCCTCAACTTTTGAAATTTGATCTAGGTTTCCAGCTTTCTTTTTTAGCCATGTTCGGATTGGTAATGATCGTACCAATATTTGAAAAGATATTTCCCCGCCGTTATTCATACCATGGCTATGGGCAGAAGCTCGGACGGGGTTTAAAAGAATCTTTGTTCGCCACACTGGCGGCCCAGATTGCCACCCTACCCCTTATTGCTTACTATTTTGGCACGATTTCCTTAGTGGCCGTATTTGTTAATCTATTAGTGGTGCCCATAATTCCGTTGGTCATGGTCATCGGCATTGTCTCGGGTTTAGTGGGTTTTTTAATCCCGCCCCTGGCTCAAATATTGGTTTTGCCGGCTTGGTTTTTGGCAAATTACGTTTTTGGGGCGGCCTCTGGCTTCGCGCGTTTATCTTGGGCTACGCTTTATGCAGAATTTTCAACCGTAGTTTTGGTTTCAGCTTACGCAATCATGGCGCTTTTGCTCATTTATTTGCATAAAAAACTATTAAAGCATCGCTACCGTTTAGTATGAAGACAAGGCTTTCCGTGGTGATTTTGGTAAGTATCACAATTTTTGCAATCTGGGCCTCGTACCGGGAGTCCGGGGGCGATTTTCGGCTTGATGTTTTGGATGTTGGCCAAGGCGACGCCACCTTGATCCGAACGCCGGAAAATATAACGGTTTTGGTAGATGGCGGACCCGGTGACAATATTTTAACAAGCTTGCCCAAAAGCATGGGTCTATTAAATAGACGCCTAGATTTAATCATTTTGACCCATCCTGATGCCGATCATTTAGAGGGGCTTATTCCAATCCTGCGCCGCTTTGAAGTTGGCGCGGTGCTGCGTACCGGTGCTACTAAATCTACGGCCAACTTTTCTGTTTTTGAGGATTTAATCATCCAAAAACAAATTCGCGACGAAAAGATATATCTGGGCGACCGCATTAAACTGGGCGAGACAGCTAATTTTACAGTGCTTTGGCCGCCAGAAGGAAATCTTAACCAAGAAAAGCCAAACGAATCCTCAATCGTGGGGCAATTAGAATCGGCGGGTTATAAATTTCTTCTGACCGGCGATATTGGCGCGCAGACGGAAGGGCAATTGGTTAGTTTGGTAAAAGACGAGTATTTAAGGTCGCAGGTTTTAAAAGTTCCTCATCATGGCTCCAAGTACAGCTCCTCCGCTAATTTTTTGGAAGTAGTTTCGCCTAAGGTCGCCACGGTTTCGTCTGGGGCTAATAACCAATACGGCCACCCCACTTCGGAAACTTTGGCCAGACTGGCTAAAGTCAATGCTCAAGTTTTGCGTACGGATTTAATGGGTACTGTTAAATTTAATATCAAACCGGAGGGTTTGGTAGTCACACCCGGCCACTAGAAAATTATGGATGGGTTTGTTATAATTATGGCGAATACGGGGAATGCCGTTTTTTATTAAGTTAAGCATTCAATATGAATAAGAAAACTATTATTACGGTGGCAGTCTTGGTCCTGCTTCTGTTTGGCGCAGGCTGGTTAGCCACTAAGGATAATGCGAATAATATGGACGACCAAGATTCAGCAAAAGCAAATTTAACTTATCCGCCCCAACGGTTGTCGCCAGAGTACGCCGGGAAAGTCGCCAAAGTCCGGACCACGCAGGGCGCCTTTACCATCAGTTTTTTTGATAATGATGCGCCCAAAACCGTGGAGAACTTTGTGAGACTGGCTCAAGCCGGAAAGTATAACGGCACCCCGTTTCACAGGGTTATTAAAGGTTTTATGATTCAAACAGGGGATTTTGTAAATGGCAACGGCACCGGCGGCCAATCGATTTTTGGCGAAACGTTCGCAGATGAGCTCTATACCGGTACGGCAAGTTATCAGAGTGGCTATAAGCGGGGAGTGGTGGCCATGGCCAATGCCGGACCCGATACCAACGGCAGCCAGTTCTTTATTATGCATGCCGATTATCCGCTCCCGCCTAACTATACAATTTTTGGACAAGTTATTGACGGCCTAGATGTCATAGACAAGATCGCCAACGTGCCTGTTTTGGAAAATATTTACGGCGAAGCCAGTGTCCCCACCCAAAAAATAATTATTGAAAGCATGGCCATAGAAAATAAGTAAATTTTTATGAAACATTTGAAAGAAGAGAAAACGTTCGTAATGGTTAAGCCCGACGGCGTTAAGAAGGGTTTGATCGGCGAGATTGTTAAACGCTTTGAGCAGCGTGATCTTAAAATTGTGGCCCTGGAAATGTTCCAGCCCACTTTTGAGCAAATGGATAATCATTATCCCAAAGAAGAGTCTTGGATAAACCGACTGGGCGAGAAGACGCTTTCCACTTACCACAAATATGGCATGGACCCCATTGAGCAGATGGGCACGGCCGACACCCTGGAAATCGGGAAAAAAGTCAGGGGCTGGCTGGTTGATTATATGATTTCAGCGCCGCTCGTGCGTATGGTTGTCGAGGGTGTGCATGCCGTAGATATGGTCCGCAAGATTTGTGGCCCGACTATGCCATATTTGGCGGAAATGGGCACCATTCGCGGCGATTTCTCTAATGATTCTCCGGCCATCGCCAATGCCGAAAAGCGTTCCGTTATGAATTTGGTGCACGCCTCCGAAACTCCGGAAGAAGCAGAACACGAAATAAAACACTGGTTCGGTAACCATCCCATCCATCGATATAAGCGCCACGGCGAAGATTAATCAGGACTTTAGTCTCTGTCTTATTTTTTCGCGCGCTCGCGAAGTTTTGACAAATTGCAACCAATCCCGTGACGCCTTCACGGGATTTTTACTGACCAAAATTTCCACCACATCTCCGTTTTGCAGGGGCGTGGTCAATTTCGCTATTTTATTGTTGATTTTAGAACCCTGACAGCGCTCGCCAAGGTCACTGTGCACGGCATAGGCAAAATCTATCGGCGTCGCGCCGAGGGGCAGATCGATAACGTCGCCTATGGGTGTAAAGCAGAAAATTCTATTTTCAAAAATATCAAGTTTGAGGGTCTGCATAAATTCTTTCGGGTCATCGCCCAGCCCCTTTTGTAAATCGCGGAGCTGTTTAACCCACCCGGCTTTGCGGCCGGCCGCAAATTTTCCGGTTTTGGGCTTATCCGCCTCATGGTAAGCCCAATGCGCGGCAATACCGTGTTCGGCATATTCATGCATCTCCGGTGTTCTAATTTGTACTTCAACTACCTTGCCTTCTGGTCCAAAAATATCAGTATGCAGGCTTTGGTAACCATTGGGTTTGGGCACGGAAATATAGTCTTTAATCTGGCCCAGCTTAGGCCGGAATTTATCATGGATGAGCCCCAGCACCAGATAGCAGTCTGCCGTTTCGGGCACAACAATACGCACGGCGACAAGGTCGGCGATGCCGGCCGGATCATCGATATTTTTTCTCTGCATTTTTTTATAGAGGCTGTATATGTGTTTGACTCGGCCATGCATATCAACAACCTTAACGCCATTTTCTTTAAGCAGTTTCTCAAAAATTTTGATACATCGGTCAACGTAGACTTTTCTTTCTTGATAGGCTTCCTCGATTTTTTCTTTTAGTTCGAGGTATTCGTCTGGATAAACGTAAGGGAAAGCCAGGTCTTCCAGTTGGCCCTTAATTTCACCGATACCAAGACGGTTGGCAAGCGGAGCGAAGATTTCAAGTGTTTCGCGGGCATATGATTCTTGTTTGGTGGGATCGATATATTGCAGCGTGCGCATGTTGTGGAGACGATCAGCCAAGCGGATAATGGCTACGCGCAGATCTTGGGCCGCGGCTATAAACATTTTGCGCAGGTTTTCGATATAGTTTGGTTCGTGGGATCCCTTAAGTCGGACTTCAGCCAGCTTAGTCATGGCCCGAACCAAATAGGCAATTTCCGGCCCGAATTGTTTTTCAATGATTTGCGGTGTGATGTGAGTCTCTTCCGAAATATCGTGTAAAAGGGCGGCCGCGATGGCGTTAGCGTCTAATTTTAGTCGGCTGACGATTAAGGCTGTCTCGAGCGGGTGGGTAATGTAGGGATCGCCGCTTTTGCGATCTTGGCCTTCATGGGCTTCCTTTGAAAATTCAAAGGCGCGCCTGATTAATTCTTGTTCAGGAGGCTCGTAATTTTCGGTTATTTCCGTCAGTTTTGCCTCAATTTCTGTCATAGGGGTAATATAAGTATACTATTAATAAGGAAAATCCTAAATCCTAATATTTAAATCCTAAATAATTTCCAAATTCCAATAATCAAAATTAATAATAATGTTTAGAGTTTAGGGTTTGGAGCACAAGCGACATTTATGCCAGAATTACCTGAAGTCGAAACAATTGTCAGGGAATTGCGCCGTAAATTAACGGGACGCAAGATTCGCGACGTCAAGATTAAATTGCCGACCGTAATTAAGCCGCAGAGCAGTCAATATTTCCGCAAGAATCTAATTGGCCAGACTATTAAAGATGTTGCGCGGCGAGGCAAGTTGATTATTATCGAATTGCCCAGACGGCGTTTTTTGCTTATCCATTTAAAACTAACCGGCCAGTTGATTTTTGGAGAGGCGCCACACAAGCATACGCATGTAATTTTTCAAATAGGGCGCGCAACTCTTAATTATAACGATTTGCGGAAATTTGGCTTTTTATTGCTTACAGACAAGGCCGGTTTGCAGGATATTTTAATCAGACGTTTTAAATTTGGACCGGAACCTTTGACTAAAGATTTTACTCCCGTGTATTTGGCTAAAAGTTTGGCTGGCCGCGGTGCGCCAATTAAGGCCCTGCTTTTAGACCAGACTATTTTAGCCGGACTCGGCAATATTTATGTTGATGAAAGTTTGTTCAGAGCCGGCATTCATCCCAAACGAGCCGCCAAAACGCTTAAGCGCGCCGAAGTGGAAAAACTTTTTAAAGCCATCAGAAGCGTATTGAAGCAGGCCATTGCCCGGGGCGGCAGTTCTTCCCAGAATTATGTGCGCACTTCCGGCCGGGCCGGCAGATTTCAAAATTTGCACAACGTTTATCGCCGCCACGGCCATCCCTGTCCGGTTTGCGGCGGGGAGATAAAACGGATCGTGCTGGCCGGCCGGGGAACTCATTTTTGTCCAAAATGCCAAACTTAAGGCGCAATATTCTAAAAACTTTAATTTATTTTGATTTGCAAAACCAGCCGCTTACGCTGATCGAACTTTGTCGTTTTTTACTGCGAGACGATCAAGACGTTAAACCAACTGTGGATGACCTGAATGGCGAACTGCAGGCCATGCTTGCCTCGGATCAGGTGGAAACGGAAAACGGCCTTTACTTTTTGCCCGGCCGCGGCCAATTGGCAAAGCGCCGGCTGGCGGTTTATCCAATTTATTTAGAACGCGTGCAAAAAGCCTCCCGGCTTGTTAAGATTTTGCGTTTTATCCCGTTTGTGAGAGGAATCGCCGTGAGCGGGTCGCTGGCGGGCATGTATTCAAGCGATGGCAGTGATATAGATTTTTTAGTTATGGTTAAACCTGGCCGGATATGGTTGGCCCGGCTTTTTATGTCTGTGGTCACCCAAATGTTGGGAGTGCGCCGGCACGGTAAGTTGGTTGCCAATCGTGTCTGCTTAAATCATTACATTACCTCCGGGCTTGTTTTAGAAGCGGACCACAATTACTACTCGGCCGTGGAATATGCTTCTCTATTATGTCTTTTTGGGCCAGAAGCTTTTGATGATTTTTTACGAAAACAAAGCTGGCTTAAGGATTTTTTAGTTTTTACCCCCGCCGCCACTAGCGTTTCGGTTTATACCGTTTTGCCCATCAGGATTATTCAAAAAATGTTGGAAACAGTAGTCGATTTCTTGGGAGGCCGCTACGGTGAGGAACTTGCCAGGTTGATGCAAAAAAGGCGCATCAAAACCGAAGAAACGGTCTTTGTTTCCGATACCGAATTATCGTTCCATCCCGGCTCTAAGGGCCGCCAGTTTTTGGCTAAATTCGAGGAAAAGATGGGGGTTTTTCTGTCTTGACACATTGCGGTCTTGGGTATTACAATTTTTAGTGCCGATTATAGATTAGCACTCTAATAAATGGACTGCTAATCTTTGTCTATCTAAAATAATTAAAGATAATCATATGAACATCAAACCACTAGGCAATCGGGTTTTGGTAAAGCCCGAGAAAGTTGAAGAAATTAAGGGGGGGATAGTTTTGCCGGATACGGCCGAAAAGGAGCGTAAAGAAAAAGGCGAGGTTGTTTCGGTCGGCGCCGGCGAAGACATTCAAAAGCTCGGCTTAAAGGCCGGCGACAAAGTTCTATTTGGCAAGTATAGCGGCGAAGAAATTAAAATTGATGATCAGGACTACCGCTTCCTTGGTCATGAAGATGTACTCGCTATCATAGAATGATGGCGTAAATCCTAAATTCAAAATCTTAAATCCTAAAATTTAGGGTTTAGAGTTTAGGGCTTAGGATTTAAAATTAACAAAGTTAATTTATAGTATGGCAAAGATTATAAAATTTGATACTGAAGCAAGATCGGCAATTAAGCGCGGCGTGGATACCTTGGCAAATGTGGTCAAGGTTACGCTTGGCCCAAAGGGCCGCAACGTTTTAATTGAAAAAAGTTACGGCGGCCCGACCAGCACCAATGACGGCGTGACCGTGGCTAAAGAAGTTGAACTGGAAGATAAATTTGAAAACTTGGGCGCTTCTTTGGTGCAAGAAGTGGCCAACAAGACTAATGACGTGGCCGGAGACGGCACCACTACCGCTACGGTTTTGGCGCAAAGTTTGGTGCATGAGGGCCTAAAGGCCGTTGAAGCAGGCAATGAGCCGGTATTTATCCGACACGGTATTGAAAAGGCCGTGAATGCCGTAGTTGAGAATTTGCAAAAAATTAAAACCGATGTTAAGTCCCGCGAAGAAGTTGCCCAAGTTGCCACCATTTCTTCTTTGGATCCGGAAGTAGGCAAACTTATCGCCGAGGCCATGGATGATGTCGGCAAAGACGGTGTTATTACCGTTGAAGAGGGTCAGGGCACGGGCAGGGAAAAAGAGGTGGTAAAGGGTATGCGTTTTGACAAGGGTTATGTTTCGCCGTACATGGTCACTGACACGGCCCGCATGGAGGCAATCATGGAAGATCCGTTAGTGTTAATTACTGACAAAAAGATATCTGGCATCCAGGAAATTTTGCCGCTTTTGCAAAAGGTGGCCGAATCTGGCAAAAAGGAGCTTGTTATTATTGCTGATGATGTCGAAGGTGAAGCTTTGGCGACATTTGTGGTTAACAAATTGCGCGCCACCTTTAACGTTTTAGCGGTCAAAGCCCCGGGTTTTGGTGATCGCCGCAAGGAAATGCTTAGAGATATTGCGGTGCTTGCGGGTGGCCAAGTTATTTCTGAAGAAGTAGGCCTTAAGCTTGAACAGGTTGATCTTTCGCAGCTTGGCCGCGCCCGTCGCGTTGTTGCCACTAAAGAGCACACTACTATTGTTGAAGGCCAGGGCGATCGCTCACAAATCGATGCTCGCGTGGCTCAAATTAAACAAGAGATTGAGCAGTCTGATTCTGATTTTGATAAGGAAAAATTGCAGGAAAGACTGGCTAAGCTTGCTGGCGGCGTCGCCGTAATAAAAGTAGGTGCGGCCACCGAGACCGAAATGAAAGAAAAGAAGTTTAAGATCGAAGACGCTCTTAATGCCACCCGCGCCGCCGTGGAAGAGGGTATTGTTACCGGCGGGGGCGTGGCTTTGCTTAAGGCCGCGCGCGGTTTGGATAATCTGCAGGTTGCCAATGAAGAACAGGTTGGCGTGAGAATTGTAAAGAAAGCGGTGGAGTCGCCTTTCAGACAAATTGCTTTAAATGCTGGCATTGGCGACGTGGCTGATATATTACAGCAAGTTAGCAATCCGGCTGACCGACAAGGCTATGATTTCGTTCAGATGAAAGTAGTTGATATGTTCGAAGCGGGCATTATTGATCCGGTTAAAGTTACCCGCACCGCTTTGCAGAACGCCGCCTCAATTGCGGCCACGCTTTTGACCACCGAAGCGGCGATAGTTGATAAACCAGAGCCTAAGTCTGCTCCTGCTATGCCCGGCGGCATGGGCGGAATGGGGATGGATTATTAGAGAACAGGTCTGTCGCAGTCACACCTTTCGAAAAACCGCAATAAACCGGCGAAAATTCGCCGGTTTTTGCTTAGCACTCGACCCGATATTACGCGATTTTCGTATATACGAAAATCGCGTAACCAAGTAAATCTGGTCTGCGCGATATTTTTCAGAAAGGGCAACTGCTCCGACTGTGGGGTTGGGGCGAAGAGGGCAAAGCTCGACTTCGGCACTCAATAAGTCGCCTGCGGTGGTGCCTGCCGGCTGGCAAGCAGGCGGGCAGAAGCCCTAAGCTTCGCAAAAGTCATTTTAAGCAAAACAGCCCAGAAGGGCTGCTTTGTGTTGTCTTGGTGATCAAGATATTTTTGTTTATACTGCATTTATGGTAAATGTAGTTGTGAAAAAATCTAAGATTCAAGGCAAGGGTGCTTTTGCGAATGAAAACTTCAAAAAAGGCGAAGTCGTTCTTAAAATTGACGATAGCCATATTATTACAGATTACAGCACTTTAACCAAGTACCAAAAGAAATACCAGTGTGATTGGCTGGAAAACAGTAAATGCATTTTAATGCAGTCTCCGGAAAGATACATCAATCATTGTTGCGATCCCAATACTTACATTAAGACTGTTCGAGGGGTAAGGATAGTTTGGGCTATGCGGGATATTAAAAAAGGGGATGAAATAACTTATGATTATGCCGTTAACGGGTACTATGATACTGCCACAAAGTGTAGATGCGGGAGTAAAAAATGCCGAAAAACTTTGAATTTTAACTTTTTCGAATTACCTAGAAATCGCCAAATAGAGTACCTGCCTTACTTGGATATTTGGTTTAAGAGAGAATTTAAAAAGGAACTAAGTAAAATTAAAAAAAATTTAGTAAAAGAAAAGACGTTGGTAACCAGCTCTTTTTGCTTTTAGTTTTTTCTAATGCTAGTTTAAAGACATAATGAACCAGGAATTTCGCGAGATAATAATAGGTTTGCGGCGGGCCATGAG
>CAZSSD010000020.1:0-13772 GCA_964609765.1 uncultured Candidatus Saccharibacteria bacterium
CTTTCACGGTCAGCAGCGTACCGCTCGTCTTCAAAATGGCAATGGGTATCAACAAGCATGGCTTGCAATTTTCAATTCTCAATTTCCCTGCCTACCGGCAAGCAGGCAATTTTTAAACAATGGGCAACCTCGAAGATTGAACAACTAGTCTACTGGCGGGAAAAGCGGTTCGGCTTTTATAATTGCCTCTGCCGAAAGAGCCGTACGAATTTTCTCACAGGTTCCCGGCATGAATGGTGACAGCACTTTTGCCACCTCATAGAGAGTGGCGGCCAAATCACTTAACAACGCGTGCAGTCGGGCATCGTTTTGGCCAACCAGTTCCCAGGGTTTTTCTTTATCAATAGTCTGATTTGCCCACTGTAAAACTTCCCAAATTCGCTCTAAGGCCAAAGAAAACTTAAAACCGTTTGTTAATAACGTTACATCTTCCAACTCTTTAAGTTTGCTGGAGGGCACAAGATCGGGAATCGCGCCGTCAGAAAACTTTTCAATCATATTGGTTAGGCGGCTAAAAAGATTACCCAAGGAATTCGCGAGATCGGCTTTATAACGCATCTTTAACTTTTCTTCGGAGACATCGCCGTCTTGGCCAAACGGCACTTCGCGCAAAACGAAATACCGCACTACGTCTGCGCCGTATTTTATCGCCCAATCATTCGGATCAATCACATTGCCCAAGGTCTTGCTCATCTTCTGCCCGTTCACCGTAAAAAATCCGTGCGCGACTATTTTTTGGGGGGGCTCCAGGCCAACAGCTAAAAGCAAGGCCGGCCAAATAATGCAGTGAAACTTAATAATATCTTTGCCCATTAAATGCGCGTCCGCCGGCCAGTAAGTACTAAATTTTTCATCATCCGCGCCGTAACCAACCGCGGAACAATAATTAAAAAGCTCGTCCAGCCAGACATAAATTGTTTGCTCCTGATCCCAGGGCAGAGGAATGGCAAATTTGGCGCTTCGCCTGGAGATGGCGATATCCTCAAGGCCTTGATTGATAAAGCTTAAAACCTCGTTCTTTCTGATTTCCGGTTCAATACTTATTTCCCCGTCTTCAATTTTTTCTTTTAAAATTTGTTGGTAATCAGACAATTTAAAAAACCAGTTTTGCTCGCTAACCTTTTCGGGTTTTGTTTTATGTAAAGGGCACAAACCTTCGGGTGTTAATTCCGACTCTTTTTTAAATGATTCGCAGCCGACGCAATAAAGTCCCTCGTATTCGCCTTCGTAAACTTTGCCGGAATCCTTTAATTTAAGAAAGAATTTTTTAACGGCTTCAACATGGCGATCTTCGGTCGTCCGAATAAAGTCGTCGGGCTGGATGTCTAAATTTTCCCAAGTTCTAGAAAACTTAACCGCGTTTTCATCAACAAAGGCTTGAACGTCCTTGCCCGCTTTTTCCGCGCTTTCCGCGATTTTTGTGCCGTGTTCGGCCGTACCGGTTAAAAAATAAACATTGTCGCCGGCCTGACGATGCAGACGCGCAATCACGTCGGCGGCAATTGTCGTATACGCCGAACCAATGTGCGGCTTGTCGTTAACATAATATATTGGCGTCGTAATATAGTACTTGCGTTCAGGCATTCTAATCTGATTTAACCAATAACGTTTCGGGAGCGGGGGGAACGTCGGGTTGCTGGTCAAAAACATAGGCCTGGACAATTACAGAAATTGCCGCCACCACCGGCACGGCCAAAAGCGCGCCCAAAATGCCGGCCAGTTTAAAACCGATCAAAATGGCAAACAAAACCAACAGAGGGTGCACGCCCACGGTCTTTTCCATAATCTTAGGCACCAAAATATAATTCTCCATTTTCTGGATCAGCAGATAAAGAAGAGCCACGACAAACGCGAGCGCCGGTGACTGCGTAAAGGCAATTAGCACAGCCGGTATGGCGGCAATAATCGGCCCCAGGAAAGGCACAATTTCGAGCATGCCGGCGAGCGCCGCCAAAGCCAGGGCTAAATTAACATTCAAAATGGAAAGGATCACGAACGTTACCAAAAAGATTGTCAGCGATAAAATCAATTGTCCCAAAAGCCACAAACCCAGTTTGCGCTGGATAGCCGTAATTACGCGCACCGCTTTTTCGCGGTGTTTCTCTGGCAGTAATTGTTTGACGGTAGTGCGTAAAGCGGCCTGTTCCACCACCAGATAAAATGAAATGACCAGTACGGCAATCACTTCCAAAAATCCGGTCACAAAACCCACCGCGGTGCCCAAGTTGGCCGAGGAACGGGTTAAATCTTTTAAAAGATTGTTTAAAGACGAACTAATGCCGGTGCTGCGCAAGAATTCATAAAATGGCCCGCTGCCCTGATCTACATTTCCGACAAACTCATTGTATTTTACGCCCAGCTCCTTAAACTGCTCAACAAAGGAGGGGGTGAGTGTATAGAAAAATAGACCCACCAAACCCAACACCACCAGATAAACCAACATAACGGTCAGAGTGCGCGGAAACTTAAGGCGGCGATGGGCCGCCGCGACCAGCGGTTCAAGGGCGGCCGCCAAAGTAACTGAAATTAAAAGCAAAAGCACTATATCACGCACGATATAGAGCAGAATCAAACCGACCAAAACAAACACCGTTCTTAATATGGTGTCGGTGCTTATTTGAATTGTCCGGATGTTTGAATCAGCCATGTCGGCTGATTACATTGTAATTTGTTTTTATTTTAAGGGCAAACTGGCGGTTTAAGCCGCTTTCCGCTTAATTTCCTTAAGGCGCTCAACATCCTGCAGGCGCTTCGCTGATTTTGTTTCCAAAATCCAACCTACGTTTACTTTTTTCTTTTTCAAAAATTGGGCCAGATGCGTGAAGCCCTCAACGCCTAAAAATCCTTCGCCAATGTGTTCGTGACGATCTCTTTGTTTACCCAGCTCAACCTTAGAATCATTAGCATGAACGAGTTTTAAAAAACCTAAACCGATTTCCTTTTCAAATTGTTTAAAAACTTTGGTAATTGCTTCGGGTGTGCGCAAATCGTAGCCGGCCGCAAAAGCATGCTGGGTATCAAAACAAATACCGGCCAGAGTGCGGCCAAGATATTTTTTATTATGGTCCAAAATAAAAGCCAGCTCATCAAAAGTATCGCCGCAAATAGCGCCGGTGCCGGCCGAAATTTCTACCAAAAGTTTTGTTGAGCCGTCGTATTTGTCCAAGACTTTAGTCACGCCCTCGGCCACTTGTTTTAAGCCTTTAGTCTGGCCTAAATCTTTTAAACTGCCGGGGTGAAACATGACATAAGATGCGCCCAAAACACTTCCCCGCTCCAACTCCTGGCGAAGCACGGAAATGGTACCGTAATATGTACGCGGGTTTGCGGAACCTAAATTGGTAAAATACGGCGCGTGAATGACAAAGTCGTCAAAGCCATACTTTTTCATTTCGGCTAGGAAATTTTTTACGCCCCCTTCGGTAATTACCGGCGCCGGGCCGCCTTGCGGCGGACGCGTAAAAATCTGAAAAATCTCCAGGCCTTCTTTTTGGGCATTCGCCGGAGCATTCCATACTCCCCCTGCCGCAGATACATGAGCACCAATAAGCATAATTAAAACCCTAAATTCTAATCTCCCTGCCTGCCGGCAGGCAGGTAAATCCTAAACAATATCCAAATTCAAAATACCAAATCCGCTAAAAAATTAAAATTGACACAAAATTAACTCCTTGCTTTAATTATATGTCACTCGTGTTCTCTCTCAAAAGGAGGCCGCATGTCGTCCGATTGGAGCCCCGAGATGCCGGGCGATCGCTATGGCTGCCTATTCTTCGTGTTCTTGGTAGTGAGCATGCTCGTAATACTGTGGCTAGCAGGGATCCGCCCCTGGTGCGGGTGGCAGTGCGTACCGCAGACCGAGAAAGCGGCGGCCGAGCAGATCGCGCCAAGCGACACCGCAGCGGTCCAGTAATCCGGAGGAAGTATGGCCCAAACCAGACGTGAGGTGCTGACCATCCACAAGGTCAGCCGGCGGGATGGGGTGTGCTTCATCATCCTTCGCTTGGGTGAGCAGACCTTCCCGCGGCAGAAATACCCGCTCGACGATGACCACCTCGTTCGCAAGGGTGACCTTGTTGAAGCCACCCTTTCAGCTGATGGAAAGGAGCTCGAGCAGGTAAGATGGCGCACACGCTCCCGCCGCCGCTTCCCGGAGGAGTCCTGATGCGACGTCGGTCTCGGCGTCCTGGGAGCCACGCTCTGCTACAAACAATAGCCGTCCGCCATGTCGAGAGAGCTCTCGCGCTCCCTCCCCGCGGCCGGCTCTTTCGTTTCCTTATCTATTCTATTGCAAAACTTCACAGACTCCAAATACGAAACTCAAAACCACACCCAAACAACCATAAATTATCGCCTTTTAGTTTTTCAAACTTCAAAATTGTTTCTTACATTTATTCCGTAATTACAGATTTTGTGTACTATAATGTTGATTTAAAACACTTTCATCGGCGGGATCGACGTAATTCGCCCTGATTACAGTCACAAATCTATTTATACGCAAATAGGCAGAAACAAAATCAATTTCATCCCTTGGGTCAACCGGCGCCACCCAAACCGTGCGCTGAAGGGCATAACAGCCCAGCTGTTTCAGCTTGCCGCGGAATTTATCGGCTTGATAACGATACTTGCTCGGTATATCTGCCAAGATAAACCACCATTCTCCTCTACGTCTTTGTTTTAAATCTAGCCGCAGAACCTCGTAACTCATCTTTCTTTTCAACTTTCTGCCCTTCTGTTTGACTTTGACAATATAATCATCTCCCTTGGGAATAAGTTCAATATATCCTTGGGCTTTTAAGTAATAAAAAGAACGCTGCACATGGGCCGTTTGGCGTTTACGCCATTCTGAATGAGATAAACCGCCGCGTCTCGGCCGAGTGTAGCGCAAAATTCTGAATATATTAGGCAATGCGCCTGCTAAAGTTAGAGCCCCTGCGACTAAAACTAGCGCTAAGATTATCTCACTTGTACTCTTCAAAACACATATCTGCTTTTCACTAAGTTCAAATTTTGGCTTTGGAACTGAAGTCTGTATGACCTTGCTGATGTTGGTTTTTGTTGGAGCCATTTTTTTATTTTTACAATTTTTTCGTAATTACTGATTTTGTGTAATATTGTTTAGGTGTTTATTTAAGTAGTATCGGATACATCGAAATGCAGTGATTCTACGTGCTTCACACTTCAAGTGCTGTCTTAGAAACAACAATTGCGGCCAGGCCGTTCTCATAATTCGCCAATAATCTCCAAAAAGTTTTCGCCGCGGACTAAAGATCCACCTGCTCTTCCTCAGCCGCCGCTGATTCTAGCCGCCCGCCACGACGAGAGAGCCCTCGCGCTCCCTCCCCGCGGGCGGCTTTTTCGTTTTCCTCCACTCCCAATTCTACATTCTTGGATTTTCGGGCGTTAAGCTTGACCAAACGCTCCATTTATTATAGACTGAAACGTTTCAGGCGCGGGGGATATTAGCTCATCATCCGTCGAAGGAGAACCCATGAAAATGACTCGGAAGACGTCCATATCCGCCATACTCCCCTGGGCATGGGCCGTCATCGTGGTTTCACTGCCAGATCTGCTGGCGGTATGGTGGCCGTCCCTGGAGGAGGCCGATGTGCTGCTCCATATCGTGCTTTTCACTCCTCTGTTGCTCTGGATCATCATTCGCTCAATGGGGGGCAGCAGCGGAGTGCGTACACCCAAGCCATAGGGCACACATTGCCCATCCGAATTGTGAGCCGCTCAAAGCGACGAAGAGGCCAATCGGTCTCCCGCGCACCGAGCGGCTTCTTCGTTTTTTCGCCCTCCAGCTAATACTTTTGAAAGGTACGGATAGTCGTGAGAAAAACATCCCGCAGGCTGAATTTGCTTGGTCCGCCGTTGAGGCGGAAATTCAGCCGAGGGAGAAGAAAAGTTTTTCGCTGGAAAAACTTATTCTGGTTTTTCGAACAATTATCTGGGCCTATAACTTACCGATAATACTTTCAAAAGAACTTTTATCCTTGTCACTATATGGTCCCACCACCGCCAAGGTCGCCTTGCTGCCGCTTATTACATCCTGCGCCACTTTGCGCACCTCATACGGCGTAACCTGATCAATTTTCTTAGTCCAAGCCGCTGGCTCTTCTACCTCTTTGTTAAAAGCAACCTGATCTAAATACCACGCCAGTTTGCTGCCCGTGCCTTCCAAACTCAAAGCCACCCTACCTTTTAGATACTCCTTGGCTTTGCGTATTTCTTTCAAAGTCAGCAAGTTCTTGCGCATCTTAATTAACTCTTTAATCACCACTTCCAACGACATATCAATTTTGCCAATTTCCACGCCCGCGCGTACCACAAAAGTTCCAGTATCGGCGTAGCTATCGTGGCTAGCATCAATATAATAAGCCAGTCCCCTTCTTTCCCGCACTTCCGTAAAAAGACGACCGCTCATACCGCCAGACAACACGGCCGAAAGAACATTTAAGGCGTAATTTCGATCATCGTCATGATTGTAGGCTTTAAAACCGATGGCAAAATGAGCCTGATTCGTCTGCTTTGGCTGCATCACCACCTTTATTTGGTTCTGGCCGCTTGCCGGTTCGGGTACCGGCACAACTTTTGCGCCGTCGTAATCCAACCAGTACTTGTTGACCAAAAGTTTCACGTCTTCCTCTTCAAACTTGCCGGCCACCGCCACAATGGTATTTTGCGGCGCGTAAAAAGTTTTGCGGTAATCAAGAATATCTTTTTTGGTAATAGCCCGAATATGCTTAGGCGTGCCGGTAATAAACCGCCCCAAAGAGTGTCCCGGCCACATGCCTTCTTCCAAAATATCCAGAACATGACCGGGAGGATTGTCCAGGTACATGTTTATCTCTTCAATAATCACGCCCTTTTCGCGCTCGATTTCTTTTGGCTTAAAGGTGGGATGCAAAAATAAATCCGTCACAACATCAAACGCCAAATTGATGTGCTTGCTCGAAACGTGCGCGTAGTATTGGGTATGCTCCTTGCCCGTATTGGCATTCATAACGCCGCCCACTGAATCTATGGCCTCCGAAAGCAGCTTGGCCGTGCGGTAATTGCGCGTACCCTTAAAATTAAGATGTTCCAAAAAATGCGAGATGCCATTAACGCGCTCCGGCTCATGGCGCGAACCCACTTTAACAAAAGCATCCACCACAACCGCTTGGGAGGATGGATTGGGAACCATCAATACCGTTAAACCATTTTCGAGCTTGTAAGTGGAATACATAAATATAAATTCCAAACCCCAATGTTCAATGACCAATAAAGTCCTAATGCTTAAAATCCTAGTTGGTCATTAGGGCATTAAATCATTGATTGGGTATTGAGATTTGGTCATTAGGAATTCAATTTATTTTTAATCGCTTCCGCCAACTCATCAATCCCCACTCTTTCCTGCGCCATAGTGTCTCTATCGCGAATGGTCACGGCCTGGTCGTTTAGGGTGTCGAAATCCACAGTCACACAAAATGGCGTGCCAATTTCATCCTCGCGGCGATAGCGACGGCCTATGCTTTGGGAAGTATGGTGACTGGTGGCAAAATGATTGCTCAATTTATTAAATACTTCTCGCGACACTTTGATCAGTTCATCTTTTTTCGAAAGCGGCAGTACCGCCACTTTATATGGCGCCAGGATGTACTTAAATTTCATCATCATCTCAACTTCCTTGGTAGAATCGGTAGTTGTGGTGCGGCCGCCGGTGATTTCAGTATAAGCATCGCACATAACTGCCAGCATCAGTCGTTCTATACCAAAGGTTGGTTCGATCACAAAAGGAACATAAACCTCGCCACTGGCCGGATCGCGATAAGTAAGATCCTTACCGGAATACTCCATATGCCGTTTGAGATCGTAATCGGTGCGGTTGGCAAGCCCGGTAAGCTCCTGCCAGCCAAAGGGAAAATTATACTCAATGTCTACGGTGCGCTTGCTGTAATGAGCCAGTGAATCTTTGGGGTGTTCGTAATACCGCAAATTTTCTTTTTTTAGTCCCAAATCAACAAGAAATGCCATCTGCTCCTCTAGCCACTCATTAAATATTTTTTCGTCCTCGCCGGGTTTTACAAAATACTCAAACTCGGCAATTTCGAATTCCAAATCGCGAAAAATAAAATTGCCGGCCGTAATTTCGTTGCGAAAACTTTTACCGATTTGGGCAATACCGAACGGCACCTTCATATTATCCGTATCCAAGACATTTTTATAATTTACAAACATGCCCTGGGCTGTTTCCGGACGTAAATATACCGTGCTGGCTTTGGCCTCAACCGGACCGATAAAGGTCTTAAACATCATCTGGAAATTCTGCGGAGGAGTAAAATCTTGGTGCTCATGTTCTTTATAATCATCTTTGTCCGCCCGGAAACGCTCGTGGCAAACCTTACACTCAATTAAAGGGTCGGTGAAGCTTTCAATATGCCCGCTGGCCTCCCAAACTTTCGGATTCATTAAGATGCTCGAGTCTAAACCGACAATATCAAAGCGACCATGCACAAAACGCTTCCACCAAGAATTTTTAATATTGTTTTTAAGCTCAACTCCCTGCGGTCCAAAATCCCAGGTGTTGGCCAAGCCGCCATAAATCTCGCTGCCGGGGAAGACAAATCCCCGCCGCTTAGCAAGATTGATGATCTTTTCCATTGTTACTTTAAAGCCCGTACTCATAGGTTGAGCCCGTAGGATTCGTGGGAGGTTCGGCAGTTAAAATCGAAGCCACTATCCCTAAAATGGCAATGATCAGGAAAACCACAAAAACGCGAGCCCAAGCCTTCTGCACTTTTTGAAAATGCTCCACACTGCGCCATTGCTTGTTTTGCCAGGCCCACTGGTTGCCTTTTGCTCCCAAAACGAAAATCATAATTATGTTTACAAAAGGAATAAAGGCCAATAAAGCAATAAAAGTGCCATTAAAAATACCCCAAAGCCAGGTAAAGCCGAACGCCCCCCAATTCCATCGTTTTAGTTCTGGCGGCAGAACAGACATTTTACCCTGCCCGGAGGTGTTAGCCGCGGTCTCTTGAGGCATCGGCGTCGGCACCGGAGTGGCCTGACCCTGATCCATTGGCGCGGAAGTTCCATAATTTACGTCTTCCATGTTTTTTCCTTTCTTTATTAAGCACGCCCCTCTTTCGTAAATTATAACAGAATTAGCCTTGTTTGTAATTCTCAACCATCTCCGCAAACGAACCAAATTCAATGGCCCGGCGAATTTCCGCCATTAAATTTAAATAAAATCGCAAATTATGCATAGTTAAAAGCCGCAGCGCGAGAGGTTCGCGGGCCATAAAAAGATGGCGCAAATAAGCGCGCGTAAAGTTAAGGCAGCCATAGCAATTGCAGGTATTATCGACTGGCGTAAAATCTTCTTTATACTTCTCGTTGCTAATTCGCAAAGTTGTATAACCGGAAGCTCCCGCTTGCCCCGCTTTAAGGGCGATATAGGCTTCCCCATGGCGGGCATTGCGCGTAGGCAACACGCAATCAAAGGTATCAATGCCGCGCGCCACACATTGCACAATTTGTTCGGGCGTACCCACCCCCAACAAATGCCGAGGTTTTTCTTCTTCTAAAAATGGAATAGCGCGCTCAACTGCCTCATACATCTTTTCGTTTAGCTCTCCGCTTACCGCCACGCCGCCAATCGCGTAACCCGCAAAATCCAAGCTACGAATTTGTTTTGCCGAAACTTTGCGCAAATCTTCGTAATCGCCGCCCTGAACAATGCCGTACAAAATTTGATCACTGTTAATGGCAATGCTGCGCGTTTTTTGATATTCCAAAATCGCCCGCTTGGCCCATTCGTAAGTTCTGGCCACGGCCGCGGCGGTTTCTTGATAAGTTGCCGCATAGGGATAAAATTCATCCAAAACCAAAATAATGTCCGAGCCTAAATTGGTTTGAATTTGAATAGAAATTTCCGGCGAGAGAAAATGCTCGCTGCCATCGAGCTCGCTCCTAAATTTCACGCCGGCGTCTGTTACCGACAGCACGCGCGGATAATTTTTCAGTTCGGCGGCCTCCTCCGGCGCGGTATGCCAGTGTCGGGTTCCCAAACTAAAAACCTGAAAACCGCCCGAATCGGTTAAGATCGGCCCCGGCCAGCCCATAAACTTATGCAGGCCGCCGGCCTTCCTGATTAAAGTATCGCCCGGCCGCTGCCAAAGATGGTAAGTATTGGCCAAAATAATTTGTGCGCCCCAAAATTTTAACTCTTCGGTCGTCACGGCCTTCACGGATCCACGCGTACCAATAGGCAAAAAAGCCGGCGTGGATACATCGCCATGAGAAGTGCTAATTATGCCATTACGGGCGTACCGGTGGGTATTATCCTTGTTGATAATTTTAAATATATCCATATTCTCAAAATCCTAATCACCAAATCCTAAACTCTAAATAAATTCAAAATAATAAATTTCAAAAACATTTTGTACTCGGTATTTATTTAGGATTTACCTGCCTGCCGGCAGGCAGGGGGATTAAAAATTAGAATTTTAAATTTGTATCTTTTTTACAATACCACTAACCTAAAAAATCGTTAATATACCCATACACCGAAAAGGTCGAAATTATACTAACATTAAACTCCACAAAAAAGAAGAATGGTATGAGTATATTTTTATGGTTACTGGTCGGCGCTATTGTTGGCTGGCTGGCCTCTTTGCTCGCCGGAACTGACGCGCAAACGGGAATTGTCGGTAATGTCATTGTTGGTATTGTCGGTGCATTCTTAGGTGGCCTTCTTTCCCAAGCCTTTGGCTTCGGCCCCGTTAGTGTTCTGACCTTTGCCGGTTTTGTGTTCGCGCTGCTGGGCGCTCTGATCTTAATTGGGATTGTCCGAGCCGTCCGCCAAACTTAACGCGTTTTTTAAAGTGTATCAAAAGTTGTTTAACCTTGGTCGAATTATTAATTAATCTTCGATTAAAGGAGTTATACCATGCAAAACGTAAAGGATCAAAAGCAACGACAAGGACAAGGTGGTGTGGGCCAGGGCGGCGAAACCGGCACTGCTGGCGAAACCGAAACCGGCACTGCTACTGACACTGAATAGTTAGCAAGTTCCCTTTATAAACCCCGTACTGTTTGGAGGCAGGCGGGGTTTTAATTTGTACACAACAAACAATACTCATATTTGGGTAAATGTATAGTATGCAAGTACTCTTTAACATTAACCAAAAAGAGATGCCGACAAAACGACGCACATCTGCCCGCAGTACTTCGCGCCGAGCAACGGCAAGCAGATCACGCAGCACTTCGCGTTCAAGCAGCCGAAGTCGCAGAACGACTGCTCGCCGCGGCAGATAAACAAAACCCCCAACACTCTTGGGGGTTTTGTTTGTAATTTGTTTTTAAGTTTTAGCGATCACGACGGCCAAAACCGCCGCGTCCATGGGATCCCCCCCGACCACCGTTGCCACCGGAACGGGGCGGACGTTCAGCAGTTTTTCCGGCCGCGAGCGCTTCTTTGGTAATTAAATTAATTCGGCCCTGATCATCAATATCGCTCACCACAACATCCAGGGTATCGCCCACTTTAACTACATCCGAAACATTTTCCACGCGTCCGGCACCGAGTTTACTTACGTGCACCATACCATCTTTACCAGGCAGTAATTCCACAAAAGCGCCAAACTCCATTATGCGTACAACCTTGCCTCGGAATTCTTCGCCAACCTTTATTTCGCGCACCAAATCTTTAACCCATTTTTCCGCTTTTTCGGCTGCTTCGCCGCTGGTGGAAGTAATCATAACCAGACCATCATCTTCAATATCGATTTTAACGCCGGTGGCCTCGATAATTTCATTGATGGTTTTGCCGCCGCTACCAATGACTGTGCGAATTTTATCCGGATCAATCTTAAAGCTCGTAATGCGCGGCGCGTATTTACTTAGATCCGCGCGCGGCACCGACAAACCTTCTTTCATTACGCTTAAAATATGCAAGCGCCCGCCCCGCGCCTGTTCAAGCGCCTTTTCCAAAATAGCCACGGTCAAACCGCGCGTCTTAACATCAAGCTGCAGGGCGGTAACGCCGGCATCAGATCCCGTAACCTTAAAATCCATATCACCGTTAGCGTCTTCCCAGCCAATAATATCCGTCAGCACTTTAAAATTGCCGGACTCGGTATCGAGTATCAAACCCATGGCTACGCCGCCAATGGTGGCCGCGATCGGCACGCCCGCGTCCATTAAAGCCAGAGACGAACCGCAGGTGGAAGCCATTGAAGTAGAGCCATTGGAACCCAGTACTTCCGAAACCAGCCTAATTGTGTAAGGAAACGCTTCTTTATTTGGTATCACCGGTTCAAGAGCGCGCTCGGCCAAAGCGCCGTGGCCAACTTCGCGCCGGCCCGGACCGCGCATCGGCGCCACTTCGCCCACCGAATAGCCCGGAAAGTTGTAATGGTGCATGTAGCGCTTGCGTACTTCGCCAAAGTCTTCCATGCCGTCCAAAATTTGTTCATCGCCCGGGGAGCCAAGGGTGGCCACCGTCAGTACCTGCGTTTCGCCGCGCTGGAACACGGCCGAACCGTGCGTACGGGGCAAAACGCCCACTTGCACGCTTACTTTTCTAGTCTGATCCAAAGGCCGGCCGTCAATTCTTTTCTCATTTTCAAGAATATTTTTGCGCACCAAATTTTTCAAGACTTTATCAAAGGCCGCCCCCGCTTCTAAAGCAGCGCCTTCATCTTCGGGAAATTTTTCCGCCACGGCATTAAGAAATTCGTCTTTGACCTGCTTCACACCGGCCTCGCGTTCAGCTTTCGGAACATCCGCATATACCGCTTCGGCCAATTTATGCTCTAACTCTTGCGCCGTCTGTTTTATTTCATCACGAATGATAAATCGCGCAATTTCACTTTTGGGTTTGCCGTATTCCTTGGCCAACTCCTTTTGGAAATTAACCATTTCCTTAAAGTAACCGTCGGCAAACTTCATGGCTTCAATTATTTCCTGCTCGGAAACCTGCGCGGCGCCCGCTTCCACCATTAAAATGTGCTCGCCCGTGCTGGAGACCACTAAATCCAGGGTTGAATTTTCACGCTCGGCATAAGTGGGATTAATGACATACTGCCCGTCTACCTTGCCAATTCTGGCGCTAGCCAGCGGACCGTTCCAGGGAATATTGGAAATCATCAAAGCCATGGCGGCGGCGTTGCAAGCCACAATGTCGGAATCGTTTTCCTCATCCACTGACAAAATCGTCGTCACCACTTGCACGTCGTTTCTTGTGTCAGCATCAAACAACGGTCTGATGCCGCGATCAATTAAACGGCCGGAAAGAATGGCTTCATCCGTGGCCCTGCCTTCGCGTTTAATAAAGCGCGAGCCTTTGATTTTACCGGCCGCGTACAATCTTTCTTCGAAATCAACCAACAAGGGAAAATAATCGATACCCTTTTTTTCCGGGCCCAGCATGGCCGTCGCCAAAACAACCGTATCGCCGTATTGCGCCACGACCGAGCCACTGGCCTGTTCGGCCAGCCAGTCAATTGTTACTTTAAATTTTCTTCCCCCTAATTCTATTTCTTTGGTAGCCATAATTTTCCTTTCGGTTGGGCTGGACCGAAGTAACAAGCGCAGTTGAAGAATAATTCTGCAACAGCGTCTGTCACCTCTATCCTACCAATCAACCAAAGCGGCCCAAGAGAAGAAAATCTCCGAGGCCGCCGATGATTACTTTTTAAGCTTAAGCCTGTCAACTAATTTATCGTATCGCTTTTTATCTTCTCTCTCCAGATAGCGAAGCAATCTTCGGCGATTGCCAA
>CAZSSD010000021.1:0-13067 GCA_964609765.1 uncultured Candidatus Saccharibacteria bacterium
GAAGTGCTGAAAGTCACCGATCAATCAGCTCGCAAATTGTTTGGAATTTCATTTTAATTAAAAATGTAAATATCAAAAATCAAAATGACAATGTAAATTTTAATCTGTAATTTTTATCTTTGATTTTTTAATTTTGCATTTACCTCTATGGCCATAAGAAAGAAAACTAAATCAGTGAAGAAGGGTACCACGGCGGAGACGGCGATTTTGGGCTGTTACGATCACAAGGCCATTGAGCACAAGTGGCAGGATTTTTGGGAACGCAATCAAATATTCAAAACTCCCGATAACCCAACAGGGGAAAAGGTTTACGTTTTAGACATGTTTCCTTATCCCTCGAATGAAGGACTGCATGTTGGCCACCCCGAAGGATATACGGCCACCGATATCACCGCGCGTTATTTGCGCATGAAGGGGAAGTCCGTATTACATCCGATGGGTTGGGACGCTTTCGGCTTGCCGGCTGAAAATTATGCCATCAAAACCGGCACCCACCCGGCTGTAGTCACCGCGCAAAATATTAATAATTTTCGGGCCCAAATAAAGTCGCTTGGGCTTTCTTATGATTGGTCACGCGAGATTAATACCACTGATCCGGAGTATTACAAATGGACCCAGTGGATATTTTTACAAATATTTAAAAAAGGTTTGGCCTATGAGGCCGAAGTGCCAATTAACTGGTGTCCCAAAGATAAAACTGGTTTGGCCAACGAAGAAGTTATCAATGGGCGCTGTGAACGTTGCGGTACGCCGGTGGAGCGGCGCAAACTGCGGCAATGGATATTAAAAATCACCGCATACGCCGACCGGCTTTTAAATGATCTTGAAAGTTTGGACTGGCCGGAGCCAGTCAAGAAGCTGCAAAGAGATTGGATTGGCAAAAAAGAGGGGGCTAAAGTAATTTTTGAGGTGCGCGGGACGGACGCGGAAATTGAAGTCTTTACAACCCGCGTGGATACCATTTTTGGCGGGACTTTCATCGCCTTGGCACCCGAGCATCCTTTGATTGAGGCCGTTGTCACGCCCGCCCAAGCCGAGGCCGTGAAGCTTTACGCGGGGCAAGCTTTAAATAAGGCTGATTTGGAAAGGGAGGTTACGGCCGCGGCCACTAAAACCGGCGTGTTTACCGGGGCTTACGCCATCAATCCACTCACCCAAGAAGAAATACCAATTTGGGTGGCGGATTATGTTTTAGGGGGCGTGGGTGCGGGGGCCATCATGGGCGTGCCTGCTCACGACGAGCGCGACCATGATTTTGCCAAAGCCCATAATTTGGCCATCCGGCCTGTGGTTCTGCCGGAAAAAGCCCACGCGGCTGAACATCATTCGCCGGAAGAGCGGGTTGACCATGTGTCCTTACCTTATACGGGCGAAGGCCTGCTGGTAGATTCGGGTAGTTTTACCGGCTTGCATTCACAAGAAGCCAGAAAAACTATTTTGAATTATTTGGAAAGACGCGGTGAAGGTGAGGTACAAACTACCCTCAAATTGCGCGACTGGGTCTTTTCCCGGCAGCGCTATTGGGGCGAGCCTATTCCGATCGTGCATTGCGATAATTGCGGGGTTGTGCCCATACCCGAAGAAGACTTGCCGGTCTTATTGCCCGATGTGGAAAAATACGAGCCCACGGGCACGGGCGAGTCGCCTCTGGCTGCGATAAGCGATTGGGTGAGCACCAAATGTCCAAAATGTGAAGGGCCGGCCCGGCGTGAAACCAATACCATGCCGCAATGGGCGGGCAGCTGTTGGTATTATCTTCGTTTTGTTGATCCGCATAACCAGGGAGCCGGTTGGGACAAAGAAAAAGAAAAGGCCTGGTTGCCGGTAGATTTGTATGTCGGCGGGGCCGAGCATGCGGTCTTGCATTTACTTTACGCCAGATTTTGGCATAAGGTGTTATTTGATTTAGGTCATGTTTCCACCAGCGAGCCGTTCCGGGCTTTGCGCAATCAGGGCATGATTTTGGGCCCGGACGGCCAAAAAATGAGCAAATCAAAAGGCAATGTTATTAATCCCGATGATATTGTCAAAGAATATGGCGCGGATACCTTGCGGGTTTATGAAATGTTTATGGGGCCGTTTGAAGATGCCAAACCCTGGAACGCGCGCAGCCTCATTGGCGTGCACAGATTCCTGCGCCGCATTTGGGATTTATATTCAGAAATTATGGTTAGCGGTCCCGGTCGGATTGGTGACCCGGCGCTCGAAGAAAAGCTGCAGAACTTAGTTAACAAAGTGACGAGCGATATTGAGCAGATGAAATTTAACACCGCGATTGCGGCCATGATGGAATTTTCGCATGACTTACTCGCGCACAAAGACAAGGTTAGCAAAAAAACGCTCGGTATCTTCTTGATTCTTTTAAGTCCGTTTGCCCCGCACTTGGCCGAAGAACTTTGGTCGTTGCTTGGCAATAAAAAGAGTATTCAACTCGCGCGCTGGCCGGAAGTGAGGACGGTCGCTTACGCGCAAATGATTAATCTCGTGGTGCAGGTTAACGGCCGGGTAAGGGATAATATCAGGGTAGCCGCCGAAGCCAACGAAGCAGAAGCTGTCGCTCAAGCCTTACAAAGCGAGAAGATTAGAAATTACATACAAAACAAAGACCAGGCTACCAAAATTATTTATGTGCCTGGCCGCATATTGAACTTTGTCATTATCTAAAAAAGGGTGGGAGCGCCGCCGGGGTTTCGTCATTCGACGAATTACCCGGCGGCGCGTCAGTGTATGCAGGTCACGCGCAATCGCGCGTTTGGTCGGCGCGGGCGCGCCGGTCTGGCTGGTCGGCATTCGGGTACCTTGTCCTCGCCCGAGAGGGCGCACTGCGAGGTGGGCGTCTGACCGAGCCGGCATCGGCTTGGTCCGGTTGAGGCGCCTGCTCAATTCGCGCGATCACGGCGGCGTAGAAATCGCCCACGCCGTGCTGCTCTTCGGCGTCAGCATGCACGCCGCGCTTGTGCGCGAACCAGGCCTCGGCGCCGACTGTCTTGCGGTAGGCCTTCTCGACCAGCCCGATCAGGTGATCGGGCTCCGGCGCCACCTCACGCATGAGGAGGGCCAGACATCGCTCTCGCAACTGGCGCAAGAGCTCCGCCACCTTTTCAGGTGGTCCTATCGCACCCTGCAACATTGATGGTTCCTCCTTTCTCGGTCGATGCCCGCGCTCGCCGCGGACTTGCTCGCCCAGACTTTGGGCGAAATCGTGTGGATAAATTAAACGTATCAGTTTTTACGATCATGTCAAGTTTTATTGATCAAAATTTGCTTAAAAAAATAAAAAATGGCGCAGTTTTTGTTTACCCAAACGACACGGTTTATTCTTTGGGTGCTTCGGTTGTGAATACCAAAGCGATCAAGAAAATTTTTCAGGTCAAAGGCCGCGGCACGGAAAAAGCCGTTTCAATTGCCCTGGCTAGTTTAAGGCAGGCGCGCCAGATCGCTTACTTTAATAAAGCGGCCCTGCGCCTTTGGCAAAAATTTATGCCCGGCGCTTTGACGCTGGTATTGCCGCTCCTCCCGGAATTAAAAAAACAGTTAAACTGGCGCCTACTTACCGGCGGCAGTGGCAAAATCGGCATACGCATGCCCGACCATCCGTGGCCGTTAAAACTTGTCAAGAAATTGGGAACGCCCATAACTACCACCAGCGCCAACGTCAGCGGCCGGCCGAGTTGCTATACTGTTCTAGAAGTCATGGCGCAATTTGGCAAAAGAAAGATCAAACCGGATATTATCATTGCGGGCGGCAAACTCAAACGGGGCCGCATTTCGACCGTGGTCGATTTAAGCGGGCCGGAAGTAAAAATCTTGCGGGCCGGAAGTATACCGGCTGGAAAGATATTAAAGTTCTTAAATGACTAAATTTGCAACTAGACATTTTCCGATTTATTTTACGCATACCATCCGCAAAGAGGTGGGACAGCTTTATGCGGCCGCGAGCATTGCCGATCTAGCCACCGCTTTAATTCTGTTTTTTGAACCGATCTATTTTGTGACGGTTTTAGGCTGGAGCCTGACTAAGGTTTTGTTATTTTTTGCGGCGGTTTATTTTTTCTATATTGTATTGATACCGCTTGGCGGCAAGATTTCCGCAGGCCGAGGTTACGGTTTTTCTCTGGCTTTAAGCGTGCCTTTTCAAATAGGTTATTGGCTGCTGCTTTTTTATCTGCCGCAAGCGCCCAGTTTAGCCGTTTTGGCTGCCCTATTTTTCGCCTTGCAGAAAACATTCTTCTGGCCGGCTTTTCATGCCGATCTTGCCCGTTTTTCCGATTCGGATCAGCGCGCGCGCGAGTCTTCGGTAGCTTGGTCGCTGGCCCAGTTAACTTTTATTGTCGGGCCTTTCTTGGGCGGTTTGATTGCTCACCGTTTTGGCATACCGGCCGTTTTAATAGTAGCGTCGGCTGTCTATTTTTTAATGTTTATTCCGGTTTTATCCGGCCGGCGACACCCTGAAAGGAATACTTATCGCTTTCGGGATAGTCTTGCCTATTACCGACGTTTTCCTAAAGAAGCCTTGCTTTATAGCGGTTTTGGCGAAGAACTCGTGGTTTTAGTGGTTTGGCCGGTTTTTATTTTTACTATCATACCCCACTTTTTTAATCTGGGATCCTTGATAGCGATAGCCACGCTGTTGGCTACTGTCATCATGCTGTATGCCGGCAAGCTTGGCGATAAGGGTGAAGGCCGATCGGTTTTGCATCTGGGTGTGATATTTTCGTTAGTGGTGTGGTTATCGCGTCCGCTCATAGGCAGTTTGATTTCCGTATTCACCGCCGATACGCTGCTGCGCATCGGCCGCAATCTTTTTTATGTGCCGGTTACGACTTATATTTATAAT
This sequence comes from uncultured Candidatus Saccharibacteria bacterium, assembly GCA_964609765.1. Lineage (GTDB taxonomy): Bacteria > Patescibacteriota > Doudnabacteria > UBA920 > 2-02-FULL-46-11 > CAZSSD01. The sequence continues at coordinate 4,838 of CAZSSD010000021.1, forward strand.
CGCGCCAACCAAGAAAAAATATTGGCTTATGTCATATTTTTTGAACAAAGTCTATCGATTGCCAAATTGGCCGCTTCGCTTTTAGGCGCCGCTGTTTTTGCCCTAACCCAAAGCTTTGGTCTTCTATTTTTGCTCTCGGCCGTATTTACCACCTTTTATTTCGTGCTGCCGCGCAAGGGCAAGAAGCTTTTTTCCGGAAATATCCTCAAGTAAAAGCGCTCCCCTAAATGTGGGGTTTTCGTAAAACGGCGCTCTTGCTATGATGAGAAAGCCCAACTTAATGTATTAACATTGTCCGGGATGGAATATAAATATCTCAAAGAAAGTGATGAGAAAGTTTACAATTTAGCGCAGAACGAGGCCTTGCGCCAAAAGCGGGGAGTTGAATTAATTGCCTCGGAAAACTATGTTTCGCCGGCGGTGCTGGACGCTTTAGGCAGTGTTTTTACGAACAAATATTCCGAAGGCTATCCGGGCAAGCGCTATTACGGCGGGCAGGAGAATACCGACCTCTTGGAATTATTGGCTATTGAGCGGGCTAAATCTCTTTTCCGCTCTGACCATGCCAACGTGCAGCCGCTTTCGGGCGCGCCGGCCAACATCGCTGTTTTTATGTCTTGGCTTGAGCCGGGCGACACGGTGCTGGGCATGGATCTAACGCACGGCGGACACCTTACGCACGGCGCGCCGGTGACGCACATGGCCAAACTCTACCGCTTTTTGCGCTATAAAATGAAAAGCACGGAAACGGGTGAGATTGATTATGACCAGTTGCGCGAAATTGCCAAAAAGGAACGTCCCAAAATAATTTTAGCCGGTTTTTCCGCCTACCCCCGCGAACTGGATTACGCTGCCTTTGGCGAGATTGCTAAAGAGGTGGGTGCTATCGCCATGGCCGATATGGCCCACATTGCCGGTTTAATCGCGGCCGGAGTTTTACAAAATCCATTTGATTTTGGTTTTCATGTGATGACTACAACCACGCATAAAACTTTGCGCGGGCCGCGCGGGGCCATGATTTTATCAAAGGGCGTGGTCGGCAATCCGCTTAAGGAGCCGGAAAAGAAAATAGAAAATTTGCCGACTTTGATTGACCGCAGCATTTTCCCGGGTTTTCAGGGCGGCCCGCACATGAATACCGTTGCCGCCATAGCCGTGGCTTTGGGCGAGGCCCAAACTGACGCGTACAAAGAGTACGCCAAACAAGTCGTGACTAACGCCAAAAGAATGGCCGAGAGGTTAATGACGAGCGGCGTCAAACTTGTCACCAATGGTACGGACAATCACCTGATGGTGGTTGACTGCGTAAAATCTTTTGGCATTGACGGTAAAGAAGCAGAGCATATTTTGGATAAAGTCGGCATCACCACCAGTAAAAGCACCATTCCCGATGATCCCAATCCGCCTTTCCGGCCAAGCGGTTTGCGGTTGGGTACGCCCGCCATGACCACGCGCGGCATGAAAGAAGCGGAGATCGATCGGCTCGTTGACTTTATGCTTGAAGCTGTTAAAATTCGAGACGATCAGGAAAAAATTAACGAACTGCATAACCGGGTTACTGATTTTTGTGAAAGTTTTCCCGTACCCGGTATTGAATAATATAAATTAATGCCCAGCCTAGACTTAGAAATTTTTCAGGCCGTAAACCAATTTGCTGGCAAATATGAATGGCTGGATAAATTCGGCGTATTTTTAGCCGAGCTGGCCATTGTGGCGTTGTTGGTTTTGGTGATATTGCTTTGGTTCATGGACTGGGGACTCCCGCGCAAACAAAATCAGTATGCCGTGATCATGGCCTTGGAAGCCTTGATCTTGGGCCGCGGCATCCTAACTACCGTCATTCGCGAATTGTGGCCCCGCTTGCGGCCGTTCGTGGAAAATCAGGCCAATGTTTTAATTAGCCAAAGCCCCTTGGAACCCGGTTTGCCCAGCGGGCATGCGGTCATGGCTTTTACTTTGGCTCTGCCGGTATTTTTGTACAACCGCCGCGCGGGCATTTGGCTTATCTTTATTGCTTTGGTGATAAGCGCGGCGCGTATTTTTGTGGGCGTGCATTATCCAACTGATATTCTGGCCGGTATCATGTTATCTCTGTTTGTAGTTTTCTTTTTAAATTTTTTCCGGGAAATTTTTGTCGGCCCGGTGGTGAGATTATTAAGGAGAGAAAGGTAAACATATGTCTGAAATCAGAGAAGGCGGGGATCCACAGGGCGAGGTAACAGAGGCAGAGTGGCAGGCCTTAATTGAGAGGACCAAATATTTAAGCGCGCACGCGAAAATGGAGCGAGCGAGGGCTAATTCTTTAAAGTTGTTGCATCCGGAGCGGATTGTTGGTTTAGTAAATAACGTGCTGGGAGCCGTTACGGGAAGGGCCAGCGGCATGGACCCCGGATTAAAAACAAGACGTTTTTATAATTTTGCCAGCCAGTGTTTGGATACGGTGGACAGATATTTAAATAGAATTACTGATGATGGCGAGTTTCGCAAACTGGAAACCAGCGTGGATGAACATACGGCCCCGGCCGGCCGTGAAGCGATCTGGGCGGAGGCCAACAGATTAGGCCAAGAAGATTTTAAGGATAAATTTGATGAGTTTAGTAAATTGGCTTATTACATGGAGCAAGTAACAATATAGGAAGTCCGACTTCCCTTGAACATGGAATTTTATCACGTACTTAATCGGGGTGTTGATAAGAGGGATATTTTTCTTGATGACCGAGATTACTATCGTTTTGTGCATGACTTATACGAGTTCAATGATTCTAACCCCGTCTTAAATAACAGTCAGTTATTTGGACGTCGGGAAGTCGGACTTCGATATTTTGAGCGGAGGCCTCGGGATTTGTTGCTAAAAATACCATCTTTTTCTCTTATGAGAAATCATTACCATCTTTTGCTACAGATATCTGAGGCAGAGAATATGACTAAGTTTATGAGAAAATTGAATACCGGATTTACTAACTATTTTAATGAAAGAAATAGTCGCGAAGGAGCATTGTTTCAGGGGAAATTTAAAAGAATCTTAATTGAAAATGAACGCCAGTTTGCGCACATCGTTGTCTATATACAATTAAATCCTTTGGATTACTACTTACCAGAATGGCGAAGGCGAGCTTTGAGCAGAAGGGAAATAATTAAGTGCCTTGATTTTTTAGAAAAGTACAGATGGAGTAGTCACCTTGATTATGTTGGCAAAAATAATTTTCCTTCAGTAACGAGCAGGGATTATTTTTTAGATTTTTTTGGCAGTAGCAAAGGTTATACTGCGGCTCTAGAAAATTGGCTGAAGGCGCCGAAGTTTTCTCTGATTAAAGACGCAATAATGGAAGACGTTCAAGGGAAGTCCGACTTCCTGTGATTGCTTGAAAAATTGCCAGATTTTGGTATAATATTTTGACTTGGCCAGGTGGCGAAATGGCAAACGCAATGGACTCAAAATCCATCGCCTGATAAAGGCTTGAGGGTTCAAGTCCCTCCCTGGCCACCAGAAAAAGTTCATAGGAAGTCGGACTTCGATAGTTTAATCGCTTCAAGGCGATTTTTTATTTTGTTTGAAAATGGCTAGTTTAAAAGGAATATAAGACCAAATATTCTTGACTTTTTAGCAAATATGTGATAATATATAAGGTCAACCGGTTTTTTCGGTGACTGGCCTGGCGGCGAGCGCCGCGGCCATTTGTTCGTACCATTTTCACGGAGGGTCTATCAAGCTATGTTACAACAGAACCTGCTGTGCGGCCGAAAGGCCGTGGTCGTGACGGCGCGGTTCGTGGCCGCGCTCGCGCTGGGCTTCACGCTCGGCGGGTGCAGCGACGACGGCGTGTTCGCGCCGCTCGAGGTGACGGAGCTGACCGCGATCGTCGAGGTGGACCTGCCGGATGTGCCGCGAGGGTACTACTCCGGGACGCCGGTGGCCGTGGCGAAGATCGGCGAACTGGACCCCAAGGCCACGGACTTCGGATTCAAGAACTTCATCCGTCAGCCCGGTGACCCCCAGAAAGTTGAACTGCCTGGCCTCGCGGTCGGCGACGAGTTCGTCATCGGACTGCAGATGGGTGGGCTCGGTCAGGACGTGTCCATCACCGAGCCGAACATGCCGGATTTCCGTATCGGCGGTGGCACTTTCTACCCACTGGTCGCTGACTCGCGGTCGGCACAGTTCGCCGACGTCAGTTACTGGATCGGGGCCGAGCAGCGTTCCTGCAACAAGGAGGTCGGCTGCGGCGAGGCGAAGCGCTTCTTCGCCCAGTTGATGACGACTGCGATCGGTTCGCCGATTTCCGCTACCTACCAGTTCCCGTGGCAGAGTGTATATGCCACAGGTACGGCCTACACGAATCTGGTGGCGCGGCCGATGGTGTTGGTGCGCGTGAAGGTGCTGGGGATCGGTCACAACATCCTGGTGCTCAACGGCAAGCTGGAGGGGCGCTTCAGCAGCTGGTCATCGCCCTCCTACTGGAGCGTGCCGAACATCCGCGTACGGGTGCTCGGCGGCGGACCTCTCCGGTCGATCGCGCCGACAAACGCCACCCTGTAACATGGCAAGAGGCGAGAGCCTCGCGCGCCCCGCTCGTGGAGAAATCCGCGGCGGGGCGCTGTCATGCTATAATAGGTCTGACATGAGAAAACCCACAATTAAAACCATCGGCTTCCATTACCAGCCGGACAATAAAAGCGCTAACCTGTGGCAAAAAAAAATAAGCGCGTGGCTTAGTTCGCATTATCCAAAAACTAAAGTTGTCGGCAATAATCCGGACCTGCTCATTGCCTTAGGCGGCGACGGTACCATTTTAGAGGCTGCGCGCAAATCATACAAGAACAAAACTATTATTTTGGGCATGAATTTGGGCGAAGTGGGCTTTACCGCCTCTGTGCGCGAGCCCAAGAATTTTTTAAAAGCGCTGAATTTATTTTTAGCCGGGCAGGGCCGCGTTATCGAACGTATCATGCTTTCGGCCACCGTAAAACGCGGCGGCAAACAAATTGCCAAAACTCTTTCCCTAAATGATCTAGCCATTCAAAATTTATTAGGTGTCGTGCCGCTAGAAGTTTCTGTAGAGGGCTATGGTCTGCAAAACATCAAGGGCACGGGCTTGCTCATTTCCACGCCCACCGGTTCGACGGCTTACAACCTTTCCGCGCACGGGCCGATTGTTGCCCCGGAACTTGATTGCGTGATATTAACCGAACTTTTGGATCATAATATGCCCACACCAAGCATTGTTATCAAACCGAGCGAACTGATTACCGTAAATGTTAAAGACTTCCGCCAATACGGCAAATTAAAAATGGAGGGTACTGATCAAAAAGTGGACGTGGTTTTGGTTGGCGACGGCGAAATTGTTTTAGCTTTGGCCCCGGGCGATGCAATCGAGGTCTGCCGCGCCAAAGAGAAGGTGAAGTTTGTTGAATTGGAGCCGCACTACTTTTTTAAGAGCCTGCACGAGAAATTCATGTTTAAGTAGGCGGGCTTGGCCAATTGGTTAGATTTTAGAGGCTTGGCGTGTTATAATAAAAGCGTGAAGTTATTAAATTTTATAGTTTCCAGACACAAAAGTGGCCAAAATTTTAGCCATAGTTAATCAAAAAGGCGGCGTGGGCAAGACAACCACGGCCGTAAATTTGGCGTCGTACCTTGCCAAACAGGGCAAATTTACGCTTTTGGTGGATATGGATCCGCAGGCCAATGCCTCGAGCGCGGTGGGCGCCAAAGAAACCAGGCGCACCGTAAAATTTTCGATTTATGATGCGCTCATCAATGCCACGCCCGTGAGCATGGTTAAAAGGGAAACAAGCCAAATTGGCTTGCATTTGGTACCCGGCTCGCGCGATTTGGCGGGCGCGGCCATAGAGCTTGTTAACATCCCGCGGCGCGAGTGGCAGCTGCACCGGACGCTTATTTCGGTCCGGCACGATTATGACTACATTATTATTGACTGTCCGCCATCTTTGGGGCTTTTAACGATAAATTCTTTAACCGCCGCTGATGAGATTTTAATTCCGGTGCAATGCGAGTATTATGCTTTGGAAGGACTTAAGCAGCTGCTCGATACTATTGGCTTGGTCCAAAAACACTTAAAACCGAGTTTGCGGATTGCCGGGGCGCTCTTGACCATGCATGATAACCGCAACACCTTATCAAAGCAGGTTGTCGAAGAAGTAAAAAACCATTTTCCTTATACTGTTTTTCAGGCCATTGTGCCGCGCACGTCACGCTTGGCTGAAGCGCCGAGCCACGGAAAAACTATTTTGCATTATGATCCCCATTCCAAAGGCGCGCGCGCCTATGAGCAGCTGGCCCAAGAAATAATAAGCAAGGAGATTAATTTCAGTATATGATGGCGGAGAATGAACTTTTTTCATTGAGTAACTGGAAATTTAGAATTAACACGACGCAGTCCTGTAGTGAAGCGAAGCTTCTACTACTGGGACAAAGAGGTAAATTTTTCAATTTAATTAAGGACATATTTTATGGCGAAATTTGGATTAGGCAAAGGTTTAAGCGCCCTGATACCCACTGATGAACCGCCGCAAGACTGGCCGGAAGATGGCACCGTATCCGCGCAAAGTTACGGCGATTATTTGCCCGGCCCGGACGCGGAAAATTTGCCCGCGGATGTGCCCGGTGCTTCCGACGGCGTTGAGATAGATGGTTCTCAAACTTTAGCCAAGACTGCGGAGCCCGACATCGTTAATCAGGTTACCAATATCCCGGTTGGGCTGATTGATCCGAACCCGTATCAGCCCCGTCGCGATTTCGAACCGGAAGCGCTGCGTGAATTATCTGACAGCATTAGGCATCACGGCATCATTCAGCCGCTTATTGTAACCCAGTTGCCTGATGGCCGCTTTGAGTTGGTGGCGGGCGAACGCCGGCTGCAGGCCGCGAAATTGGTGGGCCTAAAAGTGGTGCCCAGCGTAGTGCGTCCGAAAGATTTAGACGGCCAGTCAAAACTGGAGATAGCTATTATTGAAAACATACAGCGCGAGGATTTAAACGTGGTTGAACAAGGGCGTGCTTTTCAAAGACTGCATGATGAATTCGGCCTTACTTATGATGAGATCGCTCTTAAGGTGGGCAAGAGCCGACCGGCCGTGAGCAATATTGTGCGGCTTTTGCAGTTGCCGGCCGAAATCCAAAGAGCGTTAGTAGATGGGAAAATTTCCGAAGGCCACGGCCGCGCGCTGCTGCAAGTGGCCGACCGCGAGGGACAGTATGCTCTTTTTGAAATCATCATGAAGAAAAGGCTGGCCACCGATCAGGCCATGGCCTTGGGTAGGGAATGGACGGCCCGGCCGCGCAATCTTCACGTTAAAAGCATACGCGACCGCGAGATGCAGGCCTTGCAAAACCATTTGCGCAATAAACTGGGCGTGAAAAGCATTATTGTTTCCCGTTCGGACAATGGCGGCGGCAAAATTCTGATTACCTGTTTGACTGACGACGAATTTAACGGCCTTATGGATAGATTTAATAGTCTGTAAATATGACGGAAGCGCTTAAGGACCCCCGCCGGCGTTGGCTTGAGTACGATGCCCTTGATCGCCCGGGCGATAGTTCAGCCTTAACGTTTGACGAAGCGCTCTGGTTGCAGGGCCGGCTTATTGAGAGATGGGGCTTTGATGAAAAAGACCCGGCTCGCCCGCCGACATTTGAAGAAAAAACGGGATGGCCGGCGGCCCATGGCGAGCATGTGCGAAGGCTTATTGCCAAATTTGGCCATCTGCGGAGCGGTTTGCGGGCCAAAGAGACTCGCGAGCAAACCTTTAGAGACATTATTGATAAATTGAAGCATTGGTCGCCGCAGGATGACGCCGAAACCCAAGAACAAGAATCCGATTTGGCGGCGTAGCGGGCTACTTAATTTTGCTCGAAAAAATGCTATAATCGTTAAGTCCCGCTAGCAGTTTCGGCTCCGCCGAACTTTCAAATAGTTGTTTAACTTCGTAAACAACGGGCTGTAGGGTCGTCGCCCTTCGTGCGAACCAGGCGAGCCTGCAGCTGGAAGTTGTCGCCTCCGCGACTCTTTTCGATAGTTGTTTAACTTCGTAAACAACGGGCTGTAGTATACCGGTAGTACGCGCCCATGGGGTGGGTGTAGACTGGGTTCGATTCCCAGCAGCCCGACCAGTAAACTGCCTTCTTCGCCGAAGTATTAAGTTGGCTTTTCAATACTCTCTGGTATATGGATAATATCGCCAACTCTATAGGCAAAATTTAAAGGCTACG
>CAZSSD010000022.1:0-805 GCA_964609765.1 uncultured Candidatus Saccharibacteria bacterium
GGATCAAAATCACGCCGATTGGTCCGCCCGGCCACGCAAACGCACGCGCCGGCGGCGCGGTTCGGTCAATTTTTTTCTCCATCATAGTCGTTGACCAGCTTGACAGTGCATGATAGCCTTGTTGACGATGCAGCCATCGCTGCCCGGGCAGCTCAGTTGATACCCCGCACCGACGCTCACAAAGTTCGCGTGGTACGGGGCAGGGAGCAACGCATTCGCCCGCCGGCCTTAGCCCAAGCGCCGCTGTAGCTCTCGCCCGCTAGCGCCTGAGCGGGAGCGATGGCGAGCGGGCAACTGGCAGACCTGCCCGCCGTGCCAGCGTAGCTCAGTTGGTAGAGCAATGCTTTCGTAAAGCAGAGGTCGTGGGTTCGAATCCCACCTTCGGCTCCAGAATTTATGTCCGATCGGCCTAAAATTGGTTTAGCCCTTTCCGGAGGTTCGGGGAAAGCGCTGGCGCACGCTGGCGTGTTGGATGTTTTTGAAGAAGAGGGGATACCTATTGATTATATTGCCGGATGCAGTTCCGGTGCCATCATTGCCGCGGCGTACGCTTGCGGCACGCTGCGCGACCTGAAAAGAGAAGCTGCCATTTTGACCAAAAAGGAATTGTTCAACCTTTTTGGCACATCCGAAAATATGTCGGGCTTTTTATCTTTGCAAAAAAGCCGCGACCGGCTCGGCAAGTACATTAAGGGCAATTTCGAAGACGTGCGTCCGCACCTGGCTTTTGTCAGCGTCGATATAGAAACAGGCGATCAGGTGGCTATCTCCATGAGAGAGATGATGAACGCAATTATTGCTTCGT
>CAZSSD010000022.1:815-12345 GCA_964609765.1 uncultured Candidatus Saccharibacteria bacterium
TGTACGCCGCCGGGGATATTTAAGCCCGTGAAGTGGGGGAATCGCCACTGAGTGGATGGCGGTTTGCTTAATATCGTGCCGGCTGACGTGGTGCGCTCAATGGGCGCTGATATTGTGATATCGGTTGATATTGCCGCTTCCAAATATATTTTTTCGGAAAACACACTCCGTATTATCCAATGGTTAATCTGGCTGATTAAGGCCTCGGGCTTACCCTACACATTAGTCAAAAAACTTATTAATGATGTACGTTCTTTGTTAATTAGCGGAAACTTTATACAAATCTATTCCCAATCCGATTTTCTTGATGAAAGCGAAAAAATGCCAAATATTTTGCACGTGATGACCCAGATTATTCAGATATCAAAAGGACGTGAAAAAAAGACAATTCCTTTTGAAAAATTGTCTGATATAATTATCATGCCTAAGGTTAAGCATTTCGGCAGGACCGAATTTTCGTTGATGCGCAAATCATATCTGGAAGGCCGGCGCGCGGCCAAGGCGGCCATTCCGCATGTTCTCAAACTTCTAGAAGACATCAAAACAGGCCGCAGGGCACCTCTTATTCTTAAGGATCAATTAGCAACTTTCGTAACAGAGACCAAATAATATGCCTAGTATCAACATCAAGGCCACTAATATGGAACTGACTGAAGCGCTCCGAAATTATGTTGGCGATAAGATTGCTCACTTGGATAAACACGCGGCCGTCGCGCCGATCAATACCGACGTGGAATTGGAACATTTCCCCGCTCACCATTCGGGCCCTATTTTTCGTTGCGAAATTATGTATACCATGCCGGGCGATGGACAAGTGCTGCGCGCGGAAGCCACTGAAGCCGATATGTACGCCGCGATCGACGTCTGTCTGCCAAAAATTAAAGAGCAGTTGGATAAGTCAGGACAGAAACATGATGCGCTTGTGAGGCGCGGCGGCCGAAAATTAAAGGAAATGATGAGACGTTTTTGGGAATAAGGCCTTTCCGCCGGCACCGCAAGGTGCCGTTTTTTAATACTGCTTTTCATTGCCAAAACCGTGTAAAGTTGATAAAATTAATGGGTTAAAAAGCTGAAATATGTCTATTTTGGGTAAAATTTTTGGGGCTGATCCGGTCAAGGGGCTGCGAGGCTTGGTTGATCAGGTTAATGCTTTGGAACCCGACTTTGCTAAACTTGGCGCGGCCGACTTTCCTGCTAAAACGCAAACCTGGCGCGAGGAAATTTCGCAAAGGCTGGCAAAGGGCGAAGATCTGCGCGCGGTTTTGGATAGTTACTTGCCTCAGGCTTTTGCGCTGGTGCGCGAGGCGGCCAAGCGTACCATTGGCCAGAGGCATTATGACGTGCAGCTTTTAGGCGGTATTGTTTTGCATAAGGGTAAAATTGCGGAAATGAAGACTGGCGAAGGCAAAACTTTAGTGGCCACGCTGCCGCTGTACTTAAACGCGCTTTCCGGCCGCGGCACGCACCTCGTGACCGTTAACGATTATTTGGCTCGATTGCAGGGCAGTTGGATGGGTAAAATTTATCACTATCTTGGCTTGAGCACCGGCGTCATCCAGCACGCTGCGTCCTATATGTTCGATCCGGAGGCTAAAATGCCGGAGCAAGCGGAAGAAACGAGCGAGGGGGTGGTTTTGGATGTTGAAAATTTAATTTCCGTGACTCGTCAGCAGGCCTATGCGGCGGATATCACTTACGGCACCAACAATGAGTTTGGTTTTGATTACCTGCGCGACAATATGGTTCAGGAGGCGGCCCAGATGACGCAACGCGGGCTTAACTTTGCGATTGTCGACGAGGTGGACAGTATTTTAATCGATGAGGCGCGCACGCCTTTAATTATTTCGGCGCCAGACGCTGAATCAACGGAAAAGTATCGCCAATTCGCCAAATTGGTGGAGCGGCTTCAGGAAAACACAGATTTCAACATTGATGAAAAACACAAGGCCGTCACTTTAACCGAAGACGGCATCCGCGCCCTGGAAAAACTATTAGGCGTGGATAATATTTATGTCGAGGGTGGCGTGGGCACGGTTCATCACATTGAACAGGCCCTGCGCGCGAAAACATTATTTTTAAAGGATCGTGATTATGTGGTTAAAAGCGGCGAAATTATTATTGTAGATGAATTTACGGGCAGGCTTATGTATGGACGGCGTTATTCCGAAGGCTTGCATCAGGCCATCGAAGCCAAGGAAGGCGTGGAAGTTCAGCAGGAGTCGAAAACCTTGGCGACGATTACCTTTCAAAACTTATTCCGAATGTATGAGAAGCTTTCGGGCATGACCGGTACGGCCGTGACCGAAGCCGAAGAGTTTTATAAAATTTACAACTTGGACGTGGTCGCCATCCCTACGCATCGCCCGGTGGTCAGGCAAGATCTGCCCGACCTTATTTATCAAACCGAAAAAGCGAAACTCGAGGCGGTGGCCCTGGAAGTAAAAAGCCGCCACCAAAACGGACAGCCCGTCTTGGTGGGCACCACCAGCATTGCCAAAAATGAAGAGTTAAGTGAAGTTTTTAAACGCCTTGGCGTCCCGCACGAACTTTTAAATGCCAAAAACCATGAGCGCGAGGCGCATATCATTGCTCAAGCCGGTCGCTTGGGCGCTATTACGCTGGCCACGAATATGGCCGGCCGCGGCGTGGACATTATCTTGGGCGGGAACCCGCCCGACCAGACCGAGGCAGAAAAAGTACGCGCCCGGGGTGGCCTGCATGTTTTAGGTACGGAAAGACATGAATCCAGGCGTATCGACAACCAATTGCGCGGCCGTTCCGGACGCCAAGGCGATCCGGGCTCCTCACAATTTTACTTATCTCTCGAAGACGACTTAATGCGCCTTTTTGGCGGCGACCGCATCAAAGGCGCGGTGGCAAGCATGGGTCTGCCTGCCGACCAACCGATTACCCACGGCCTGGTTTCGCGGTCTATAGAAAGCGCGCAAAAAAAGATTGAAGGACTAAACTTTGACCGGCGCAAACACGTGGTTGAATATGACGATGTAATCAATAAACACCGCACGGTTATTAATGAAAAGCGCCGCAAAATTTTAACCGGGCAAGAAGATTTGCGTGAAGTTACCATCGCTGCTCTCAAACAAGCGGTGAACGCAGCGGTCATCACGCACAGTGGCGCCAACGCCGGCACCATCGATAAAAAGGAAATAGCGGAAATAATGAACGCAATTTTTCCGATTGACGATACGGCGCAAACGATCATCGCTACCGAGGTGGACGCGGAGATGCTTTCGGAAAAACTCCAAGAACAAATAGTCAAATCCTATGAAGCGCGCGAGGCAACTTTAAGTGAAAATCTTACTAGATCGATTGAGAAGTTTTTGTGGATGCGCATGATTGACCAGTTTTGGCAGGAGCACCTCGACACCATGGATCATTTGCGCGATTCTGTTAGACTGCGGGGGTACGGCCAGCGCGACCCGCTTGTGGAGTACAAGCGCGAGGCCTTCGCCTTGTTTGAGCGATTGCTTGACTCAATTGAGACGCATGTGGCCCATACCATATTCAAGGTTTCTGTTGAGGTGCAGCCGCCGGCGCGGGCGAGCGCCGCAGCTCAACTTGACGAGCCAAAGGTTGGCCGCAACGACCCCTGCCCGTGCGGCAGCGGCAAAAAATATAAAAAGTGCCATGGCCAATAAACCACTAATCTCCATTATCACGCCGACCTACAACCGCGCCTACATGTTGCCCAAGGCGATCAATTCTGTTTTGGCTCAAACCTATGAAAATTGGGAAATGCATCTTGTCAACGACGGCTCCACGGATAACACGCGGTCTGTTGTTGAGTCGTGCAAAGACCCACGCATAAAATATTTTTACCAAAAAAATCAAGGCCATCAAATGGCAAAAAATAATGCCATGTCGCTGGCAGCGGGCGAATGGCTGGTATATCTTGACGACGATAACGCACTTAGGGCGAACCATCTCGAGACAGTTTTGGAGTGGATCGATCGAAATCCCACCACAATTTGGGGCTTCCCCAGGGGCACCCGAATTCTCGAACTGTATGAAGATGGCAAACTGGTTAGGGCTATTGATGACTCGGCTGACTTGCCAGAAAGTGTGAGGCCGCAAGATATAGTTTGGCGGAAATTACATACCGATATAAACGGATCTTTCCACCATAGAAAAGTAGCGGAGGAGGGCGCCAGGTTTGATCCCAAACTTATTTTTGACGACTGGGATTTTTTTCTAACTTTAGCTGAAAAATATCCGGAGCATTTCCTGTACATTCCCACGATCTTGTACGATTACTGGCAGCGTTTTGGGGGCGATGGCATGGTTTCTAACACGACTTATCGAACTTGGGCTGAACAGTTTGAGTATGTTTACCAAAAACATAAGAATGATAAGTTAATGAAAGGACAAAGCTGGTACCCGGCGCGAGTTGAAAAATGGAACAAACTTGCTGAAGAATATGAAAACGGATTACTGCCCCCTTATCACTTATATCATTTCAAAGACAACTAAGACAAATTGTTATGCTTTAATAAACTAATAATTCTGATTTATTTATGTCTAACGATTATCTCAAAAAACAACCGACCAAGAACGAAAAAATGATTTACGATCTCTTTTTGCACCAAGAGGATTTGGCGCGCAGTTTGTGGAGTACATCGTCTTTTGTCACGGCTCTGGCCTACCTCGCCAAAACAGATCCAGAGGCGATCGCCAAGCTTTTAACAAACGATAATCAAAAACTTAAAGAGTATAGCGAAAAGGTTAACGGTTTTATTCAAGAGATAGAGAAAAAGCGCAAAGCTGAAGAACAGGGAACCTCAAAAGAGCCGGCAGAAAAGACAGAAGTTGAGTAAATAAGGAATGAGTCCCGTACAGCTTCCTCGATGCGTTCCCTGCCTGCCGGCAGGCAGGTGCAGTAAATCTTAGATTAGAGGTAGAAAGTATGGGATATTAGATATTAATAACTCAAAACTTTATAATTTTAGGTCGAACACAAAACCCTAAGATTATCGAGGTAATTGTACGCGATGCGCAGACTTCATTTTTTTAAAGCAAAATGCCGCCTTGGTTTGCAGAATAAGCCGATTGGCCAGGAGCAGTTTAATTTTGGCGTCGAGGATGCGCCAGATTTTATTTTAGCCGAGGATTTTTTGCGGCAAGTTAGCGATTATCGGATTTCAAGTTTTGTTTTCTCAAAGCCCGAGGATGTGAGCCAAGACCGTTTTATGCCCGAGTTAGTCGGCCAATATGGAGATTTTGGCAGGCTGATCGACCGAAATTTAGGTCCGGATGAGACTCAAGTTGTATTGGGAGGCGACCATAGTGTCACTTTTAGCGCTATTATGTCTTTACTGGCGAGGGTGCCAAACGCTGATGACATAGGGTATATTCAAATCGATTCTCATCCGGATATGAACCTTTATTCGGAAAGTCCGACTAAGAACTGGCACGGCATGTATTTGCGGCCGCTTGTTGACGGATTTGACATACCCGAGGTTAAAGCGCTTGTGCCAAAAACACTCGCCGCCAAAAATATGTGGTTTATCGGCAACTTGGTGATGGATCCGGGCGAGGAGAAATTTTTTAAAGAGCAAAATATCAGAAATATTAACCGGTTACACTTAATACACGATCGTGTGTCGTTTGTTAACGAGCTAAAAGAGTTTACGGCAAGCTTTAAATACCTGCATGTGAGTTTCGATGTTGATGGTTTGGATAAAACCGTTGTTTCCGCAACTGGGATCCCGGCCGAGAATGGATTACGCCTGGAGGATATTATGCCTGCGTTGGATATTCTGTTTAAGCACCCAAATTTATCATTTGATTTAGTTGAGGTTAATCCCCACCGCCTGGGCGGCCAACAAACCGTAAAACTTGCCCGGGACTTACTTCTTATGCTACAAAAAAGCTAACATATGCGAATTATCCTAGGCTCAAGCTCCCCCAGGCGCAAAGCGCTGCTGGCAAAAATAGTGCCCGAATTCCAAACTATTTCGCCTGATTTTGATGAAAAGACAATTAGGCACAGTGACCCGGAGGAGCTGGTCGTTTTATTGGCTAGGGCCAAGGCCAAAGCACTTATGTCTCAAATTTCAGAGCCGTCGTTACTGGTAACATCTGATGTCGTTGTCGTTTTTCAGGGAGGGATACGCGAAAAAGCGCACTCATTGGCCGAGGCCAGGCAATTTCTCAAAGACTACTCCGGAAGATCGCTCGATATTTATACATCAGCCGTAGTCACTAACACTGAAACTAAAGAGGAAAAATTAGGCATAAAAAAAGCCACTATTTACATGCACGAGTTACCAGACGAGGCGATTGAATGCATCTTAAAAGATGGACAAGTGTTAAGCTGGGCCGGCGCCTATGCCATTCAAGACGAAACCACCGCAAAATATGTTAAAAAAGTGGAAGGGGATCTTGAGGCCATTATCGGTTTGCCTCTAGATCTGATCAAGAAATTCATTAAGGAGTTCAAATATGGCTAAAAAAGTTCATTTTATCGGCATTGGCGGCATTGGCATGTCCGCTCTAGCGCAATGGTATGCGAACGCAGGCTTTAGTGTTCAGGGTTCGGACGCGGCCGCGTCAATAATAACCGACGATTTGGCGAAAAGAAGAATAGAAATTTTTATTACAAACAACGCTTCGAGATTCATTGATAAAAGTGTCGATTTGGTTATTTTTACAAGCGCCGTACCGGAATTGTATCCAGAGCGTATCAAGGCGGGCAAACTCAAAATCCCTCAAAAAAGCTATGCGCAGGCTTTGGGTGAACTAACCGGACAAATGAAAACTCTGGCGGTTTGCGGTACTCACGGCAAGTCAACGACCACGGCCATGCTTGCCATGATTCTCATGCAGGCAAAATTTGATCCGACCGTGATCGTCGGTACTCGTTTGCCGCAGTTTGATAATAACAATTTCCGATACGGAAAGTCTCAATGGCTGGTGATCGAGGCGGACGAATATAAAGCCGCGTTTTTAAACCATAAACCCCACGCCATTATTTGCACTAACGTTGAGCCCGACCATTTGGACCATTATCAGAACTACGCCAACGTTAAAAAAGCCTTTAAGAAATTTTTCAATAAGTTGGCCAAAAACGGCTTTCTCATACTTAATGCCGCAGACGGTTTCCTGAATAGAGTTAAAGTGAGGCCGGATTTAAGGGTTGATTTTTTTAATATTGAAGGCAAGCGCGCCAAGGAAATTAGGCCCCTTTTAAAAGTACCGGGCCGGTATAATTTAGCCAACGCCCTGGCCGCAGACAAGCTCGCGGAAAGGCTGGGCATAAAAAAAGATATTCGCAATAAGGCCCTTGCCAAATTTAAAGGCACCTGGCGCCGATTTGAATACAAAGGTCAATTTCAGGGCGCGCGGGTTTACGATGATTACGCGCACCATCCCACTGAACTGAAGGCGGTCTTGGAGGGTACGCGGGAGGCGTTTGCTAATCACCGCATCATTTGTGTGCATCAACCTCATCTGACCTCGCGGCTGGAAAGTCTTTTTGAGGAATTTACTCGCGCTTTCGGCGACGCCGACTCGGTAATAATTTTAGATACATATAAAGTACGCGGGCGCGAGCAGGAAAAGATTAATTTTAGCAAGAGCGCCGAAAGCCTAGCTCGGCGCGTCAGCGAAACCAAGCCGTCGGCTTATGCCAAAACCCAAAAAGATCTGATCAAGTTACTGCGCAAAGAAGTTAAAAAAGACGATATTGTGCTCATTACCGGCGCGGGTAGCATCACCGAGGTTGCAAATTATCTAGTCAAGAAATAATTTATGGATCAAGAATATCAAATTAAAATCGGCATGGGTATCATGATTTTCAAGGACGGTAAGGTGCTCCTGGGCCGGCGCATCGGCAAATCTGAAAACGGCGTGGGTGAATGGGCTTTTCCCGGGGGCAAGCTAGACTACATGGAGAGTGTAATCGAAGGGGCAAGCCGAGAGGTGTGGGAAGAGACGGGTATCACAATTAGCAATGTCCGCTTACTATATGTCGGTACGCTGCGAAGATATCCACCAAACCACTATTTACAGATACAGCTGATTGCGGATTGGGAATCTGGCGATCCGGAAGTTCGCGAGCCTGAAAAGCATGAGTCTTGGGGATGGTACGAATTCGAGGTATTGCCTACACCACTCTACGCGACCGTAATAAATTCTCTTGACGCATACCGCACAGGACGAAACTTATACGAAGAGTAGTATCTAGCATATTTACATATTGACAATAATATCATTTACTGCTATATTGGGCTTGTTAGTATTAAGTTCTCAACTTTGAACGCAAGACAGAAAAGAGTTCGTTAGACCTTTTCTCGCCCCAAGTAAGAAGTTAGAGAGAAAAGGTCTAGAACATGGCCACAAGGCTATTTGTAGGGAACCTTCCTTACTCCGCGACTGACGACCAGCTCCAGCAGCATTTTGCGCAAGCTGGCAACGTCGTTTCCGCGAATGTCGTTACAGACAGACAGACCGGCCGCTCACGCGGTTTCGGTTTTGTCGAAATGGGCTCTGAAGAAGATGCCCAGAACGCCGTCAATACATTAAACGGCAGCGACATGGACGGCAGAGCGATCGTCGTCAGCGAAGCCCGCGCTCGTGAAGAGCGCGCGCCCCGACAGGGCGGCTTCCGCGGCAACCGCGACTAAAAAACAAAGCTCCCAGCCTCATCCGTTTTTGTTTCATTAGCGGTTAGATCTGGGGGCTTTTTGTTTGGCAGCGTAATTTCGCCCAATACATTGGATTTTAGAGACAATGTTGAAATACGGGCGGCGTTAGTCTAGAATATTCACATATGAGCAAAGCGGAAAAACCCAGACAAAATTTATATCTTCTTGGTTTAAGCGAAGATGAACTGTCGGAAGTCTACGAAGGCCTAATCTTAAAAGACGAGTTAATGCGTCGCGTTAACCCGCAGGCCGAAGAATCGCCATTCTTAAAAAGAATCGCGGATCAATTATCCGAGCGTGTTAATTACGATCTGCGCAGCGATACCGTGACCCTGCTTGATGAATATCTCGACGGTCAAATCGACGACGAGTTAATGTGGCAAAAAATTGAAGACGAGTTAAAAAAGAAATTGGGCGAGTAAGGAATTTCTAATAGCTTACCGCGTATTTTGGGTGCAGGGGGGGGACGCGCGGGGTAGGTTGATTAAAGCGGCCCAGAATAGTATACTGCCCTAAGTGAAGTAACGCGTAGCACGTACCATAGATGTCGAGAAAGAGATTGTGGATATACTTTATACTAATAGCGCTTCTGATGGCAGTAAGCGTTTTTGTTGTATCGCCAAAGGACAGCAAAGTTTGGGGCAAGGCGAACCCTTATGCTTTCCAACTCGGTTTGGACCTTAAGGGCGGCTCCCATTTGGAGTTCGAAGGCGATTTAGCCGAGGTCCCCGCCGGCAAAAAAGCCGAAGCTATGGAGTCCCTGCGCAGCGCCATCGAGCGTCGAATCCAAGGTAAGGCCGGCGGCGGCTTGGGCGTCACCGAGCCTCTCATTCAGGTCGTGGGCGACAACCGGCTCATTGTCGAGTTGCCCGGCCTGACCGATGTCAGACAGGCTTTGGGCGTGATTGGCCAAACACCCTTTTTGGAGTTTAGGCAATTACCGATCGGCGTCACCACTCTTTCGGAAAATCCGAACGAGTGGCAATCCACCGGTTTGACCGGCAAAAATCTTGATTCAGCCGCGGTTGAATTTGACCCCAACACGGGCAAGCCGGTTATATCGCTGCGTTTTGACGACGAAGGCTCGCGTCTTTTTGAGGAAATCACTCGGGCAAATGTAAACAAGCCCTTAGCCGTATTTTTGGATCAACAGTTATTGCAGGCTCCGCGCGTGGAAACAGCCATTGCGGGCGGGCAAGCCATTATCACGGGCGGTTTCACGGTAGATGAAGCCAAGCTGATCGCCACGCGGTTGAATTCAGGCGCTTTGCCCGTACCGATCAAGCCGGTGGCCCAATCGACCGTGGGCGCCACCTTGGGCGCAGAATCGTTGCAAAAAAGCATGGTCGCCGGTCTGCTTGGTTTTGTAGCCATTTTCCTGTTCATGCTGATTTTCTACCGTCTGCCGGGCGTCATTGCCGCGGTCGCTTTGTTAATTTACGCCTTGATCTCTCTGACGATCTTTAAGATGCTTTCCGTAACTTTAACTTTGGCCGGTATCGCCGGATTTATCTTGTCCATCGGCATGGCGGTTGACGCGAATATTTTGATATTTGAACGCATTAAAGAGGAGTTGCGCGCCGGCAAGGACATTCGTCAGGGCTTGCAGGATGGTTTTAGCCGAGCCTGGCTTTCCATCCGTGACAGCAATGTCTCAACCCTGATCACCACATTTATTCTTGGCTACTTCGGCACCAGCATTGTCAGGGGTTTTGCGATTACGCTGGCTATCGGCGTTTTAGTATCGATGTTTACGGCCATAACAGTCACGCGCACTTTCTTATTTTTATTTTTAGGCCGCCGCAATAAAGTTTTAACGCACCCTTGGTTATACGGCGTTAAAAAGACATCAAATTAGAAGATATGCTAAACATAGTCAGAACAAGAAACACTTGGTTCATTTTATCGGGCATCCTGATGGTTGCTGCCGTTGTCGCATTAATCGCCTTTCACCTGAAACTGGGCATAGATTTTGAAGGCGGCACTTTGGCCGAAATCAAATTTATAGAAAAAACGCCGCCAGTTGGCGACCTGGAGTCAGTTGTTTTAGAGCTTGACGGCAAATTACACAGCATACAGCCAACCAATGAGGGGGCTTTTATCATCCGCACCGCGGAACTAAGCGAAGAGGAACACCGGCAGCTTACCGAAAAGTTAAATCGCAAGTTCGGGAAACACGAAGAGCTGCGTTTTGACACGGTCGGGCCGACCATCAGCGCCGAAGTAACACGGCGCGCATTTTACCAATTAGTACTTGTCTCGGCCGGCATTTTGGCCTACATCGCCTGGGCCTTTAGGCGGGTACCCAAACCTTTATCTAGTTGGCGGTTCGGCTGGGCGGCCATCATCGCGCTCATACATGACCTGCTTTTCGTGATTGGCGTGTTCGCGGTTTTGGGTAAATTTATGAACGTAGAAATCGATGCTCTCTTTGTCACGGCTTTGTTGACCGTGCTTGGCTTTTCCGTTCATGACACGATTATTGTTTTCGACCGCATACGCGAAAACTTGAGACGTTTGGCCGGAGAGCGTTTTCCAAAAATCGTATCGCGCAGTATTAACCAAACCGTAGTCCGGTCCATTAATACCTCGACAACGGTTATCTTTGTTTTAGTGGCTCTCCTCCTGTTCGGAGGCCAAACTATACAATTTTTCGTGCTTGCTCTGCTTATTGGCATCGTCGTCGGCACCTACTCATCAATCTTTATTGCCAGCCCGCTCTTATATGTTTTTCACCGCTCAAAATTCTCCTGAACCCTTTAAAATAAAGGAAATTTGGGCACCCGGGGAGGTGCCTATTTTTTTACAATTTAAAGGACCATATTGTTGACATAGTCGAAAAGGTATGCTACTCTATAGAAAAT
>CAZSSD010000023.1:0-4086 GCA_964609765.1 uncultured Candidatus Saccharibacteria bacterium
CCCGAGATTTAACCGATTCGGAAAAGACTTTGCTTAAGCAAATGACGCAAGTGCGGCTGGCGGCAGAGATGGGTAACTCCATCCGCAAGCAAGAAGGTATTAAAGTGCGCCAGCCCCTGCAGGCTTTATATATCAGTGTTGGCGATAAAGAAGTCGCCTGGCCGGAAGGGCTTAAGCGAGTCTTGCTTGATGAACTTAACGTCAAGGAGTTTAAAAAAACCGATAGCATGATCTGGCGCAAAAGCGGGGATTTACAGCTGGATTTGGATTTAACAATTTCAGCAGAGCTGCAATTTGAAGGCGACGTAAGGGAACTCGAGCGGGCCGTTCAAGCTTTGCGTAAATCGGCCGGCCTTAACGTGGGTCAGGGTGCCGTGCTTTATTATGATGTTCAGCCTGAAGGCGAGAAATTGCTGGCCGCCATTGATCAAGCAAAACTTTCGATAACCCAAAAAGAGAAAAACAAAAAAGCTGATTTAGCTCATCAAACAGAGCTCGAATTAAGCTCCGGAAAGATTTGGCTTGGTATAGAGAAAGTATAAATTCTAAATTACAAACTCTAAATTCTAAATAAATCATAAATTTAAAATATTCTAAATTTCCAAAATTAGAACTTGGATATTATTTAGGATTTAGAAATTAGGATTTGGAATCTCCCTAATTTTGTTTTATAATTAGGGTATTAATGCCCCGGAATCCCAAATATCAAAAAGTTCATGCCATCATACTTTCCCGCAAGCCTTTGCATGAGGCAGATTTTTTGTTAACGCTTTACACGCGTGAGCATGGCAAAATACGGGTATTGGCGCGCGGCGTAAGAAAGGCTAGCGCTAAATTGTCTGGAAAATTACAGCAGCTTTACAATGTCGAAATTTACCTAGCTGGATCTGGCATATGGCCAACCGTGACTGGTGTTCAAGTTTTAGATAAGTATGCCAGACTGCGGCACTCGCTTTCCGCGCTGTCGCTTGCTTTTTATGCGGCCGAATTGGTCGCTAAGCTTACGCCTGACGCTGAAACCAATGGGCGTATTTATGACCTTTTGCAGCGTTTTTTTGATGAACTAAATGCCCACAGTAAAAAAATAGAATTTTCCGAAAAAGATTCAACCTGGCCGCCCGTCCTAGAGAAATTTCGTTTGGATTTGCTGCGTATAGTTGGACACGGCGTAACCACTCGTTTTTGCGCTCATTGCGGCATCAAGATCGCGCCCGGCAGTCTCGCCGGCTTTTCTTGTTTCGCGGGGGGCGTAATTCATCCTGATTGCGGTAAGCATTTTCCGGACACGCGCAGCATTGGCCATATCACAGCCGGCCAACTCGCCATTCTGGACCAACAGGCTTTAGAGGATGTAGCTGATTTAACGGTTGGCGAGGAGGGCCATAAATGTATTTCTGATTTTGTGGTATTTTTATTAGAGAGGGACGTGCAATCGGAAAGGTTTATGGAACAGGTGAGAAATGAATAAATTTTTAATTTCTAAACAATTTCACAATTTTTAAAATTATTAAATTAAGTCATTGTTTGAAAATTGAAAATTGTGAATTGAAAATTGGAGCGTAAGAACCTGCCCACGGCGGGCAGAACCTTTCGGCGAGAGGTTTCAGCCTTCAGCTGATCTTCGGAGCCCCAAGGCGCCGTAAGCGACATATGGCTGATGAACCGAAAAATCCATTTGGGCCCGAGGGCCGCAGTTCGGACACTACCGGTTTGCCCGAGCGCGAAACAACCGGTGATTTAAGCGGCAGCGGCGCTCATAACGCCGATGTATTTGCGCCAGCCGCGCCGGCGGAAACCTTAGAGAATGAGGGTAGCGGTTTTTGGCGTGCTTTTTATCACGATAAAAAATTATTCTATTCCACCCTGGGGGCTCTGGGTTTGGTTTTAGTTATCGGCGGTCTCATAGTTTATTTTTTGTTTGGCCGCGAGACCCCCCCGCCGCCGCCAGATGTGCAGATGGGTTCCGAGCTGCCGTCGCGGGTGGTGGTCGGGCAGCCTTTCGATTTTGAGATAAATTACAGTAATCGCTCTAATCAGACTTTAACCAACATGAAACTTTCCTTAATTTATCCGCAGGGATTCGCGTTTAGGGAAAGTAATCCGGCCGCCAGCGAGAGCTTGGGCCAAAATTTTAATCTGGCCGATTTATCCGCCGGTCAAACCGATCAGGTTAAGGTGCGGGGCGTTTTAGACGGACAAATTGGCGACAAAAAAGAAATTCAAGCCAATCTTCAGTATAAAATCAAGGGTTATCGCACTACTTACGTCAGTCAGGAAACCATAAGCTTGGAAATAAGCTCCCCTGACCTGACTTTATTGATAAACGGCCCGAACGAAAGCATCACTGACCAAGAAGTGGTTTATAGCGTCAGTTACAAAAATATCAGCGATAAAGTTCTGCGCAACATTAAATTGGCGCTGAATGTGCCTAACGATTTTACTATTTCGGAAACCACCCCGGCCTTAAACAATGCTTCGCTGCACGCGCTGGATATTGGTGATTTGCCGCCGGGATTTGAGGGCGGTTTTCGAATCAAGGGTTTCTATACCCAGGCGGCGAGAACGCAAAGGATCGTGGAGGTGGTGGCCATAGAACAAGCGCCGGAAGAGAGAATCGTTAGCCGGGCGTTTACGGTTACGCAAGTAGATGACTCCCCGGTGGTGGTCAGACAGAGTATTAGTGACAGCGGAGACGATGTTGTTCTGCCCGGCGAAAACTTGACTTATTTTATCAAGGTTGAAAACCGCAGCGACATTACTTTAACTAATTTAGTGGTTTCAACCAGTCTCGAGGGCGAAGCTTTTGATTTAACCAGTCTGCGCGCGGATGGCGGCATTCTCACGGATCATACTATCACCTGGACGCCGGGCGGGGCGAGTGCCTTAAAATCGCTTAAGCCCAATACGGCCGTTGACCTTGCTTATAGCATCCGTATTAGCAGTCCCCCCACCCAGAGCAGCCAGTCTTCCCTGACCATTAGCACCACCCCTAAAGTAACTTCTTTTGAATTTAAGGAGCCGGTAATGGGCGCCAGCCTGACGCTCAAAATTAAAACCATAATCGATCATACCCAGCAAGTGACTTATGAATCAGGCGCTGAAGCCTTGCAGGCCGGCCAGGAAACAAGGTATCGCGTAGCTTGGCGGGTCGAGAACACCACCAATACGGTGATTGATGCTAAAGTTACCGGTGATTTGCCTTTGGGCGAGGCGAGTTTTATCAGAGGCGATGCCAGTCCGGGTAGTTCTATTTCATTTCAGCCGGGGCCATATGCTATAGTCTGGGACATTGGCACGGTCGCGCCGCATAGCCAGACCAGCGCCTATTTTATTATCGGCGTGAGGCCGTCCGTGGCCAACCGCGGTTCGACGCCGGCTTTAGTGAAGAATATTAAGTTTGAGGGATTTGATAGTTTTGTAAACCAGCGTGTTTTTGATGAGACGCCGGTTGATTCTGCTCATGCTACAGGAACAGTGCAGTAACGAAATCAAAATTTAAAAATCAAAATGCAAAATGACAATTTAAAATTCAAAGATTTTGTACTGATTCTAAACTTTGATTTTTGATATTTGCATTTTTAATTTTAGGATTATTGTTGCAAAATATGAAAATTTTCATTATACTTTGAAAGCTAATTAACCTAATTTATATACTCATATATGGGTGTTCCGAAGAAAAGAAAAACTCCGTCATCTACGGGTCAGAGACGCTCGCATCATGCTTTAAAGCAAGTGTCGCATGCCAAATGTTCCAACTGTAAACAGCCTGTTAAACCGCATGTGGTTTGTGCGAACTGCGGATACTATCGCGGACGTAAAGTGCGATAATTGTATGCCGTGTAACCTGTAACGCAAAACGAAACGATACATGTTACACGTTACGCGCTACACGAATTTATGGGTAACCGTCATTTATCGAGAACAGTCGCCATGCAAAGCCTTTATGAGTGGGATTTTTACGACAGAAAAAAACCGCTCATGGAGATTGTTGAACATAATATTAAACAATTCGCGCCCGGCATATCGGACGCTAAGTTTATTTATGATCTGGTTTCCGGGGTAGAAAAAAACGTGTCCAAAATTGAT
>CAZSSD010000023.1:4096-12268 GCA_964609765.1 uncultured Candidatus Saccharibacteria bacterium
GATGAGGTGATCGCGGGCACGGCTACGGAGTGGCCAGTCGATCAAATAAATCCGGTAGACCGCTCGGTGCTGCGCATGGGTGTTTATGAGCTGGAAATAAGTTGCGAAGTACCGCCCAAGGTGGCTATCAACGAGGCGGTCGAATTAGGTAAAACCTTTGGCGGATCCAGTTCCGGCAAGTTCATCAACGGTGTCTTGGGTACGCTTTATAAACAAAAAGAAGATCCAGTAAAAAAGTAGAAATCAAAAAGCTTGTCTTTGACTAAAATAGCATAAATATGCTATTTTTTATTGTTGTTTTGATTCCCCGGTGGGACGCTTAGTGTCCCCGCGATAGTGGGACAAAACGATTATCTATTGGAAGGAGGTCGTCATGAACGACGACCGGACGGACCGGGAGGCCGGCATGTTCTGGGAGGACGCGCTCGCGATCGAGATGGCCCGCACGGAGACCCCGGAGGCTCACGACGCTCTCGCGCAGTTCGCGGTTCGGACGCGGTTCAGGACCGCGGCCGGCTGCGAGGGGGTGCTCTACGCCTGGCTGGACGGGCTGGCGAGGCTCAGGCATGTGCGGTCCGCCGCCATTGAAGGCGCGCTTCGCGCAGAGCGCGCGCGGCTTCGCAAGCGTGAGGCGCGTGGGCCTGTCACGATGGATGAGATCATCGCCGCGGGCGACGCGGCGATCGGCGCGGCTACCCATCTGGATAAGCCAGGCATCTCACCTGAGGGGGTACCCGCGCCGCCGTACGACGAACCCCAGTAGTCGGTCCGACCGGATCCGGCCCCCCGCCTCGTGCGTGGGGGCCGGCTTCGCGTTTATTGACTATTAATTTTCTTGGATCTAGTATAAAAATAAGATAATTATAAAATAAACATGAAAAACATTTCCTTTTGGGGGATGGCTCGCGGGGGTTTAATTTTGATTCCGCTCATGGCGGTTTTTTTATTTCCTAAAATTGTTAGGGCGGAAATTATAGCCGCCCATTTGGTTATTTCCGAAATACAAACCGGACTTTCCGGCGCCGGCAATAGTGGCAAGGATTTTATTGAAATCTACAATCCTACCGATTCACCGGTCGATTTGGAGGGTTACCGTTTGGTTAAACGCACCAAAACCGGAACTAGCGATACCACCATCAAGTCTTGGACAACAAGCACTGTAATTCCGGCTAGAACCTATTATCTCTGGGCCAATAACAATTACGGCGAAGTAGCGGCTGATGTCAGAACTTCACAAACAATAGCAGATAATAATGCCCTAGCCCTGCGCCGTGGCGCGGCCGATACGGGCGAAATTATAGACGCGGTGGCTTGGGGCGAGAATGCATCCGGGCTCGCGGAAACGGCAAATTTTTCGCAAAATATCCCTGATGGGCAAAGCCTGGCTAGAATGACCGAGACTAATAACAATTCTGCTGATTTTGGAATTTCGTCTGTGCCAACGCCCCTGGGTTTGGCGGCTGGCCCGCAGGAAGGCGGCTCTTCCAGCCCCACGACCGAGACACCCTCTCCAACCGAGACAACGCGGCAACTGCCGCCCGAGGTATTTTTAAGCGAATTTTTAGCAGATCCGGCGGGCGATGACGGCGGCCGCGAATGGGTGGAGGTATTTAATAAAAGTTTTTTTGATGTCGATTTAGGCAACTGGGCCATAGACGACGGTTCTGGCATTCAGCCGGATAAAGGTGCTTACCTATTGCCGGTAAACAGCCTGATTTTGGCCGGAGCGTATAAGGCTTTTATTATTCCTAAAGGTCGATTTTCCATAAATAATACAGGCGGCGATTCTATCCGATTGTTCAGCGCTACCGGCGCCTTGCAGGATATTATTAATTTTTCCGGCACGGTGGAAGAGGGTAAAACTTACGCCAAAGATTCCGCGGGGTTTTGGCGGTGGACAAGCTTAGCCACCCCGGATTTAGCCAATCAGTTTATTGCTGAAAGCGAGGATAAAGATAGGAAGCCGACCAAAGAACAAGCGGAAGTAGAGGATTTGTATAAGGATATCCAGGTTGTTTTTAATGAGGTTTTCGCCAACCCCAAAGGCGCGGATGAAGGCGAAGAATGGGTTGAGCTGCAAAATTTGGGCAAAGAAATTGTCGATATAAGCGGTTGGTTTTTGGATGACGCCGGCAAAGTGTTGAGCAAAAACGCTTATCGTTTTCCTACCGGCAGCATCATACCGGCGGGCGGCTTGCTGGCCGTTAAATTGCCGGACAATGTTTTTACCATTACCAACAGCGGCGATGAGATAAGATTATTTAGTCCGGACAAAGAGGTAAGGCGTGTTATTATTTTGCCGGTTGTTCCGGAAAACAAATCATATGCGCGCAAAGATGTTGGCGAGCAATGGCTGATTAGCGCCAAGCCCACCTTTGCTGAACGCAATATATTTGTGAGCGCGGCCGCGAATATAGAAATAGCGCGCGTTGAGCCCGCCAGCGAAGATGGCGGCTCGGCCGTGGTTTTAAAGAATAACGAAGCGGCTTGGGTAGATTTGTCTTTTTGGCAGCTTAGGCTCGGCGATAAAGAATATACTTTTCCGGCCAAGGCCAGTCTGCCGCCTAAAAGTGAAATGCGGCTAAGCCAAGAAGTTACCGACTTGCACCTGACTTCTAAAAATTTAATTAAGCTGGGCCTGTTTCGTCCCGACGGGCAATTGCAATTTATGGCTCGTGATACCAAGGTCAATCAAACCAAGACTGCTCAAACAAGTAGAACTTCCATCAAAAAAACCGTTTCGGCCCCTATTTCAACTTCAATTTTGGCGCAATCGCCCCTTGTGGCCGGAGAAAGTGATAAAGTAGAAGAAAAATCGAGAAATCCACTTGCAGAAGCACCTGAATTGCCTATAATTATAAAAAAGGGAGCCCAGGAGCCATTTTCCGAAAAAGTAAAAGGTTTTTTCTGTTCGGCTTTTCGTTTTTTAAGGCGGTGTGATTAAAACACGCCTTTGATAAACAATAAGGAAACAATGTGAATCCCGTGCAGCTTCCTCGATTGTTCCCTGCCGGCAGGCAGAGGCGGTCCAGAAATTTTAGTCGCAGTAGGCTGTACGGCAAATTTGCAGAACAATTAACTTAAAAACCTCGAGATCTCAGGTCGAACAAAAGACACTAAGATTTATCGAGGTAATTGTACGGGATGAACAAGACAGGATTTATTGACGCTATCGCGGCCCACATGGGAGTGGCTCGTGCCGAAGGCGAAAAAATAGTTAATTCATTTGTGGAAGTAGTGACCAATGCCCTAAAGAGGGATGAGGAAGTTAATATTACCGGTTTTGGTGCTTTCAGTGTTACCCAACGCGCCGCGCGTATGGGTGTTAACCCGCAGCGCCCGGGCGAAAAGGTTCAGATTCCGGCCACCCGCGCCCCTAAGTTTAAGGCCGGTAAGGCGTTGAAGGACGCGGTCAAGGGGGCCTAATTCTTTTTCTAACTATCCGTTAATAGGAGAGAGATTTCTGCTTTCGGCCCGAATCTTTTAGAGGAGGTTATTTTCTAAAAGCGGGACAATTGGGGAATCAAAAATAGATTCTCTGACGGCCAAAAAGCAGGCAAACTTTCTTAAAAGCTAGCCAACTTTTAAGAAGGTGTCCTCCGAAAACTTCTCTGAAGTTTAGGCGGGCGGGCAAAAACAAAAACAGGAAAGGCATCTGCATTAATTAGAGAAGAATGCAGATGTCTTTCTTTTTGCTATAATAAATACATGTTACCGGAAATGTATTTGCCAATTTATTATGTTTTGATCGGTTTGTTTTTTGCATTGCTTTTTATTGCCATGCTGGTGGATGTATTTGTTTAGCCAGATTTTTAATTTATATTTGCTGAATTTAAGCGCCGCTATTTCGGCGCTTGACTGTTTTTATGTTTTGATTTATACTGCGTAATACCACTTGGGCGAAAGCCCATTTTCCACGGGACCAACGTTGGTCCCCCTTTCCGCGAGGTACTGCATGCCGAGGCTCCAGGAATTCGAGGGTAAGATCGGTGAGGGCGGCCGACCGCAGCGGCCGAGCAGCGTGATCCCGAACACCCCGCGTGGCAGCGGCGGCCGCAGCCCCGGTGCCGATGCGCGGCGCGAGCAGACCCGCCGGGACGACAACGGCGACAAGGACCGGCGGCTGACGGGCACCCGCGGCGGTGGGGTCCCGGCCAACTGGCGGCCGGGCGCGAGCCACGGCAGCCGGTAGGCGCGCGGCGGCGTGATCGCCGCCTGACGGACAGCGGAGCGGAGCGAGGGCCCCGGTCGCCTGCAGAGGGAAGTTCGCAGGTGCGAGCTGAAAGGCTCTTGCCGGGGCCGCCAACAAGGAGGAAGCATGCGACTGCCGCAATTGTCGTGCCTACCCAGCACGTGCATGAGCGGTAGCAAGCCACAGTCTCGGCGTCAAGCCAAAGGTAAGCGGGTAAAACCGGCCCCGTGAGCGCCAGCCTGCTGGTTTGGAGCCCAGGACACGTCCTGGGCTTTCGCTTTTCTTAAGACTGAAAAAGCTTGAAAAAAGAGCATTTTTGATGTATAATGTGTAAGTTATTGATAGGATTCCGGGGTGTAGCGCAGTTGGCTAGCGCGTCTGCTTTGGGAGCAGAAGGTCCCGAGTTCGAGTCTCGGCACCCCGACCAATATGTCTGTTTTTGAAAAAATTTATGAAATAGTAAGAAGCATACCGCGCGGCAAGGTTGCTTCTTACGGACAAATTGCGGTTATGGCCGGCTATCCGCGCGGCGCGCAAATGGTAGGCTGGGCCTTGCATCAGCTTGGTTCCCCCCGGGGTCGGATCTCGGATACAGAGGGAGATCCGACCCCGGGGTCCGTGCCCTGGCATAGGATCATAAACGCCCGCGGCGAGATATCTACCACTTGCCGTGAACATACAGCAAAACTGCAGGCCAAACTTTTAAAAAAAGAAGGCATTCCGGTTGAACTTACGGCAGAAAAAGTTTACAAAATAGATCTTAATAAATATCGCTGGCTTTACACTCCGCCTTCGGCTATGCGTAATTAAGCGAAGCGATAGCGAAGTTTAATGCGGGATTGGTATAGTGGCATTATATCTCCCTTCCAAGGAGAAGAGACGGGTTCGACTCCCGTATCCCGCTCCAAGAAAAAACCTCGATTAATCGAGGTTTTTTCTATCGTTTAATACCCGGCGAAATCTTCGATTTTTATATCATCGTCGGCCACTTTAAGGTTTTTGAGCATGTTTTTAACCGAGAAAACAAAGTTCGGCGAGCCCGTTATGTAATAGACGGGTTTTTGCGCGCCTTTAGCGTGTTTGGCAAAAAACTTACCAGTAATTTTTGCCCGCAAGCCTGACCATTCGCCTGCTTTGGCTTGGGTCATGGTGGTAATAAGTTTGAAATTCGGAGAATTTTGGGCCCATTTTTGAGTCTCGTCTAAATACGGCGCGGTGGCCGGTTTTTTGTTGCTCCAAATTAACATCATTTTTATTTTAGAGTTTGCCGCTAAAGCGTTTTTAATGATGCTTCTGAAGGTGGTGATGCCTATGCCGCCGGCAATAAAGACAGCGCCGCGTTTAGAGTTAGTATGGAGCGTAAACTGACCGTAAGGACCTTCGATATCGATCAGCGAGCCTATTTTTTTTGAAGCCAAGGTCTGTTTAAAGCCCGTGTTTCTCATCCGTGTCGCAATTTCTAAAAATTTGTCTTTCGGCGAAGAGGCGATCGAAAAGGATTTAATTGATAAAGAATCTGGTTTAACCAGTTTATTAAAAGAGATGCCCAGATATTGGCCGGCCATGAATTTAAGGCCAGCCGGTTTCTCAAATCGAAAAGCGACGGTGTTTTCTGCGATGACGGTTTTGCCGATGAGTTTTACCTTCCAATAAGCCATGCTATTAATTTAGCATATTTATTTGTTAATTTTGTTACCTGCCTGCCGGCAGGCAGGCGTGATATGTGTTACGAGTTATGTGACCTGTTTGTCCACAGGTGAAAAAATGCAGCCTATGCTATGATTTAAGTGAAATAGCTCTTTGTTAGAAACTAAAAGTTTAAACAAAAATCCACTCATAAAAAGTTTAAACTTTTGCCAAAGCGTATCTCAAGGAAAAACAGACCTTGGGATATCGCATTGCCCCTCTATGGTTGAGAGCGGGTGAATCAAACAAAATTTCAAATAACATAAGCGGTATTGTGTACCAAGTTTAATTTTGCGACAAAATTCGGCAAGATTGTTTTGTAGTTCTCTATTTTTAAAAACTGGATTATCAAAAAAAAGTTCTGTGGACGACTTTTACCTTTTGAACGAGTTTTGTAACATAGGGTGAGGGTAATCAGTCTATAGTTAAGTAGTAGGCCTAAAAGCTAGGCATTTTTAGGCGCTTGTTATAGGGAAAATGAACACAATTGACAAAGTTAGATAGTATTATGGTATAATATTCGGGAAATCCGATTTTATCCACAAATCCTGTTTAGCTCGTTGCCTTAAGGAGTGAAACCAAAACTTTAGGCCTTAAACAAGGTGTTATCTATGTTAAAAAAGCCAATATTAACCTGAAGTTCCCAACTTGCACGATTCGTGGAAGTGTTTTTTGTCTCTCAATTTCTGTTTAAAGGGTTTTAAACAGAGACTGGCAGATAAACATGGTAGATGGCGGTTAGTAGATGGTTTTTTGACAATAGAACCCCGTCAATTCTGATCGTAGGAATTAGATGGTCTTCACTGTTACGTGATACGTGCTGCGTGTTACGTAACTTTAATTACTTTGCTCATCAGACGCTTTTAAGGGTAAATAGATCCCGTTTCATTTAGTGGGACGGGTCTGACGAACGGCGTAACCCAAACCCAGGTCGATCCTGTTTGTCAGTGATCCGGCTCTAGCGCAAGCGAAAGTCGGATCGGTAAGTCCCTCTTAAAGCAAACCTAATATATTAGTAAAAGTTGCAGATATACCCGTGCCCCTCGCACAGGATACATCTGTTCTCATTACTAAATAAATGCGTAGTTTACGAGAACGCTCTGGCTCAAAAATGGTTTTGTCATTTTTAGCCTTTGCCATGCTAGTTTGGGCCTTTTCGGCCATGTTTGTTGGCCAGGTTCAAGCTGCTCAACGCCACACAGAAGGCTCCGTTGTTCTTGACGGCGGCACTGTTTGGCACATCGGCGCTACCGAGAAGCACGGTTTCCGCACAGCCGCTGAATTCCTTTCACACGGCTATAGCTTTGCGCAGCTGCAAGCTGCCACTGACGCTGACCGCGCTTTGACCACTGGCACCCCGATGAAATTCGCTGACGGTACCCTCGTTAATGACGGCGGTACTATCTACATGGTCAATGAAGGCGTTAAGCGCGGCTTTACCTCCGCCTCTGTCTTCTTGGGCCTTGGTTACTCCTTTGCTAACGTCTACGCCGGTTCTTCTGCGGACTTCACCGCGGGCGCTGTGGTAGATTCTGCTTCAGCCGCTCACCCGGCTGGTTCGTTAGTGCTTGACGGCAATACCGTCTGGCAGATCCGGGCCAATGGCCGCGCTGGCGTTGCTTCCATGGATGTATTTAACTCCTATGGTTGGAAGTTCAGCCGCGTTGTAGCTGCTAACGCCGCTGACCGCGCTTTGGCTGTTGTAGCCAATGTTGCCGCCCGCATGAACGGCGGCTCCTTAATCGACGATGGCAGTGTTGTTACCCCGCCAAGCTCCGGTTCAGTTTCCGTTTCCTTGGCTTCCGACAGCCCGGCCGCTGCCACATTAGTGACCGACCAAGCTTTGGCTGACCTCGCTCACTTCACCCTCAGCGGTTCTGGCACTGTTAGCGCAGTCGTTTTGGAAAGAATTGGCGTTTCGGCCGATTCTACCCTGGAAGACGTCTTCCTGTTTGACGGCGCGCAGAGATTAACCGATTCCGCCACAGTTTCGTCCGGCAGCAAGATTAACTTTACTGGCATGTCTCTGGCTGTTTCTGGCAGCAAGACTGTTGCTGTTAAAGCGGACATTGCTTCCAGCACCTCCGGACAGACCGTTGGCATCCGCTTGGTCTCCTACACTGTTTCCGGCGGCTCGGCCGCGACGGTGTCGGTTTCCGGCGCTATCCACACCGTTGCTTCCGCCACCTTGGCTGCGGTTGCTGTTGCGGCACCAACCGCTACCGGCGACACTGACCCAGGCAATGACTTAAATGTCTGGCAGAGCACTGTTACAGTTTCTACCCGCGACGTGA
>CAZSSD010000024.1:0-11217 GCA_964609765.1 uncultured Candidatus Saccharibacteria bacterium
ACATACTAGCTAAAAGACCGCGAATCCTACAATTAAGCATTATTTCTCGGCCGAGAAATAATGCAAAATACTCATTGATTAAGCACTCGCCGGAGTTTGAACATTGTCTTTAGCTTCGAATCATCCCCCAGATACTTACCCTCAACCAAACTTACAAATTTCTCCAACTTATACAGTTGGCATAATGTTGCCAACTCATTACGGCATGGGTAGGGATATACCCAGACACTCTTCTGGACCTCTCGGAAGCCGAGCTCTTTTAACTTGCGGCGAAATGCATCTCTGAGTAAATGCTGTTTTTCCGGAATATCAAAAATAACAAAGCGCCAGAAAGTGTCCCATTTATCCTGTTTTTTCAAAATAATCTTGTCCGTCTTTCGATTTTGGAAAAAATTTAGGCCTTTCCTGGTAATCTTAATCCGCACTTTAGGCCCGCTTATTGTTACCAACCCCCTATGCTCAAGACGTTTAATTGTCTGCCTAAAATAATATTTGGGATATATTTTGCCCACGCCGCCTAGTGTGCCGATATAGTAGGGTGAGCTATAAATTGCCTGCAGTGTCACCACATCAAAGGTTTCAGCTAACAATTCTAAAATGATTTTAGCTAAAGAATGTTTGGAGTTAGGCATAATTTTGCATTCCTGCTCGGTCGAGACTTAATGCAAAAAGAATGACGCACGAAAATTCTTAGATCCGGAATTATAAGCGGAAATTTTTATTTGAACAGTTTATCTTAGCTCCGCCAAAAACTCCATTTTATTTGTTCCCGCCTAATTAAGACTAGTCGAGCCTCACCCAAACTTAGTTTAGGGCGGCATAATTTTTAACGAATCTTAGCTTTGTACTGCTGTGTAGTCTGCTCAATTAACTTATTTTGCAAGGGCTCCACTTCTTCGGTTTTTAGAGTCCTTTCATTGCTTTGGTAAACCACGCGGTAAGTATAGCTGACGCGGTCCGGGCCAAACTTTTCTACGTTCTCGAATTTGTCCAAAAGCTCGACTTGTTCCACTAAATCGCCGCCGATTTCACGAATAAGATCAAAGTAGTTGTTGGGAATAAAATCTTTATCAACAATAAATGAAATATCACGTGTGATTGGCGGAAATTTGCTGACTTCGACAAATTTTTGGCCGAGCTTAAGCTGTTTGGTCACGCGCGGGTCTTCTGACCAAAGCAAACGGATATCGGGCAAATTCATGGAGGCCATCGCTAAACGCTCCAGGCCGAAACCAAACGCCCAACCGTGGTAACCGGTTAAACCAAAATTAGCCAGAACCGACTTTCTGGCCATGCCCGAACCGACCATTTCCACCCACTGGCCGTTAATCTCCGCCTCCATTTCGTAACTGGGGTCGGTATAAGGGAAATTATGCTCGTAAAAACGAAAGTTAGTTTCGCCGAAAATGCTCCGCCCAACTTCGGAAAGCGCGGTTTTCAAATCATCAGGCGTAATGTTTGCCTTGTCATCCGGGCCGATGTAAAGCCCGCCGAATTGATGAAATACGTTCATATGGCGGCGGTCAATTTCATCTTTGCGGTAAACTTTTCCGTAACAAACCGTACCTAAGGTTTCTTTATTTTCAATTCGTCTCTTAATAATCGGATGATTCAAATAATAGTACCAAAACACGGTATCATGAGTGCGTAAAACATGGTCTTCGTCAACATAATATGTATCAGACTTGCTGCGAGCCGGGTGGCCAGGCGGCATGTTAAACAGGTCAAAAAGAATATTTGTAGAAATAATTTCTGGTATATCGATTACATCAAAACCTACTAAACTTTTAACTTGCGAGGCTCGGTCCACAATTTCCTTGAGCGGGCTGCCGTCCTGGCGGGATAAATCGGGCATGCTTAAATAGCGCTTAATGCGCTTGGCCTCAAAATCGGTGCGCGCCTCCAGCCCTTTTTTAAGCCCATTTTCTTCGTCGCGGCTTACAGCAATTACTTCACCCATATATTTAACATTTTACTCTACCATATCCGGGTTAAAAGGACTACCCGGGCGGGCGGCTGGTTTTAAAACGAGTATTTCTGGCCTTTCTGAAAGCGGGCCCAAGCCCAACTCAAACGCGGCGCAGATCATACCCTGGCTCTCCACGCCTCGGATAGTGGCTTTACTCAAAATAAAAGATTTATGTTCGGCGTCGTGTAGGTTGTGGGTAACGAGGGCACCGGGTAAAGCCAAAACCACTTTATCGCCAACCTCAAAATTGCTGGCGCCGCAAACAACCGGTGATATGGTCTGATGGCCAACATCTAAATCGACCACGCGCAGCCGGTCCGCGTTGGGGTGTTTGGCCGAGGCCAAAACCTCCGCCACGATTATTTTGGTGCCTGAATCCCGGCTGGTGGTTTTATTGAATTTAGCAAACCAATTTCTTAAAAACCGCATCAGAACCTGGCATCCTTCTCAATGGCGGCGGCAAGTTGTTCGACACTTGTCAGGCAGCTACTGCCGCCATCAGCCGTACAGCCAATAGTTATTATAAAATTACCGTTGGTCCGTAAAACTAGATATTCAATAATTGAAGACTTCAAGACCGCACCCTCGGGGGTTGATGGCTGACGCTCAAAATCGTAAGAGAGCTTATAAGCGGTGGTGCCGGCAACGCGAGATTCCCGATAGCGCACATCGCCCGTGACCGCCTGGCCGGCGCGCTTAATTTCACTTTCCAGCAAATTGGCCGTGGTCACCACCTGAACCTGAACATAGCGGGCGAGTTTTGAATCCTTTTCGATGAATGTAATATTTTCCTTGCTGGCTTCAGTCTTTTTCCACCCGCCCGGCAAAATTATCTGGTAATTGTAGGTAGCATCTTGATAGGCAAACTGGCTGCCACTACTGGCGGCTGGATTATTTTGACTGCCGTTGGTATTGATTTTATCTTTCCAGAGTAGGCCGCCGCCGATGGTCTCGATCGTCGGTTGGTGCATCTTGCCCGATGACAAAGCCTCACCTATTTTTTGAATTTCCAGATCCGTGAGTTTGGCGTCGCCCGAAATCAGCGGCGCGTAGCCGTCTTTAATTTCCGCGCTGTCGCTGTAGCCATCGTCATCTGAATGCGGCGAAAAGGCGCTGGTGTTGAAAATTTTAACCTCATCGCCGTCCGCCAACCCGTCGCCGTCAGTATCCGGATCATTCAAATCCGTCCCGCGCTCCTGCTCTTCAACATCGCTTAAACCGTCGCCGTCAGTGTCTTTAGCTGTCTCGCTTGCGACCGGAGATTCAGCACCTTCTTCTTTTTCCTCGGCTTGCTCATTGGCCGGTGCGGTATTGTCGGCAGCACCGCTCTGCGAGCGATAATTTTTCCACAAAAACGCGCCGACAATCCCGGTGAGAGCAAGCACAATAATGACGATCAAAAGGACGACCACTACCTTGCGAACCCGCGAGGGGCCGCCACCGGCGACCATCTGGCCGCGACGCTCGCGCAGTTGATCAGTAAGACCGCCGGCAGGCGCGGGCGAGGCCATATGGGTTTCGGGGTTTGCGGCCAGGGGTTTAACGGACGGAGGCACTGGCCTTTTTTCCGGTGCGGCTGGGATCGGACTGGGCGGAGACACCGGAGCGATCGGCGGCGGGCTAACCGGAATTTTGCCAATACCCTCCAGATCGGGCATCACTGTAAAGCGCAAATTTGGTCGCGCCGGTTCATTGTTGGGATCTTGATCTGGCATGGAATAAGCCTTTCATTTTTATTTTTGTAAAATTTAATTTTTATCGAGTTAAAAATGCAATTTCTAATAAAATTAAGGAAACGACCAGCAAACCAACACTCAACAGGGTTAAGGAACGCAAACTCTGCAAAAACAACAAGGTGGTCAGAAAAAAAGCTAGAAGCAAACCCTGCCGCAAACTAATCGTGGCGTAATTGTGAAGCGGGCTGTTGTGGGTTAAAAAAACTCGTACGACATAACCGAAGATCGCAAATACTGCGGCCGACAAAAGGAAAAAAGTTACGTAAAAAACCAACAAGCCAAAAAACCCATTTTCCTGCGGATCTACCTTTTGCAAAATTACTATCAGCGTGGCCAAAGAAACAATCAGAACACCGAACATGGAAAACATGAAGCTTTTAGGATTCAGTACCGCTTTCACCATACCCTGTATATCAACCTCGATAAATCTTAAAGTTCCGTGTTCGACTGTAAGATATGAGGTTTTTAGTAATTATTGCTTAAAACTGACCGTACAACTTCTGGCGATTAAGATTTCAGGAGAACAATCGAGGTTGTATTACGGGGATGCCCTAATTATACCATACTGGGCTCCGCAAAGCGAATAAAAAAACCACACGCCTTGTGGTTTTTTTAAAAATTCAACTTCCGCGAGATTTTATTCAACTATTTTTACTTCCCCTATAACCTCGCCCTGAATTTTGGAATCGGTTTGGGGTTTGGCGGTTTCCGGCTCCTCGCCATTTGGGGCCGGGCTGCTCTCTTTCTGACTCTCTGTAGTCGGGGCGGGTGTACCAGCTGTTTCCTTTTGGGAAACTGCCTCGGCCCTGGCCCGCTTGGCCACCTCCAGTAACTGCTTTTGCTTTTCTTGGCCGCTTAAAACCGTAGATTGTAAAAATTTAATAACTGCGTCGCCCACCTTGGCCTCTGCGGCTGCGACTAAGTTAGAGTCGTCATCGTCTATCTCCGGCTCGGTGGCGGGTGCCACTTTGTCGGTCGCGGTTTTCGCGACAGTTGAGCCCGGCGCAGCGGTTTTGGTCTCAACATTAGCAACCTTCAGAAGATGCAGGGCCGCTTTACCGACTTCAGATTTGATGGCCTCAACAGTCCTGGCCTCTTGGACCGTTAAATTTTCGCCGTTCGCAATTCTATTTTCAATTTTGGCAACTTCCTGGACCTTCTTCTCTATAATTGAGATCTGGAGATCTTGCTCGGATTTATCGTCCTTGGCCAAAAGCAGATGCGCCTCTTCCACCGCCTTGCGCAAAGTGTAAAACCGGTCGCCCGGCAGACTATTGTATGCGTTTACCGAAATACCGCCCAGCAGCACTAAAACAAAAGCGAGCGCCAATGGCTTAAGCCCTAAATTGAAATGATGCGTATTGAAATCCACATTGGCTTCCGCTTCCAGAGATTGCCGCAAAATATGATTTTCAATTTTTTGCCAAACCCGAAACTTACGGCTTTCCAAGTCGTGTAAACGCGCGGCAAAATATTTTCGCAAATTTTCTTCTAGCATTTAGAGAATGGTTTTCTTCCAAAAATTTGATTGTATCGACGCGTCTTCATCCTTGTCTAATTCTTTGCGCAGCTTTTTAATGATGCGATGCATCCTCACGCGCACAGCCACGGAATTAACGTTCAACCGGTTTGAAATCTCCTGAAAATCCAAATCTTCGGCAAAGCGCAAATGTATGATGGAACGCTCATGGTCAGAAAGGACAGAGAGCAATCCTTCGGTAAACCGTCCGGTAAGATATTGATCAACAATATCTTCAGCCGAAACCGCATTGTCCGGAATAACTTCTTCGAGACCGTCGAGAGAGGTAAGGCTCTGACTTAAGCGCTTACGCCTAAAATCAAAAGCGCGGTGTTTGGCTATTTGGTAAAGCCATGAAACTAGCTGTTCGGGATTACGCAGCTTCCCTCTATTATCCCAGACGTAAATAAAGGCAATAGATGTTACATCCTCGGCATCCTCCGGGCTATGAAGGATAGTCAGTAAAAATGAGTAAATTTTGGCAAAATAAGCCTCGTAAAAGGCTTTAAACGCCTCTTGATTGCCGTTTTGGATTTCTGTGGCTGTTTGTTTGACGTCTAGCTCCATTAACTTTATTATAGCGCACTTTACTGAATTTTGTGATGCGTAAGTGTAATTTTATTAATTAAGACATATTTAAACATTTTTTACAAAAAACAGAAAGGGCTCCAGGCGGACTTGGAACCCAAAGTCCTTCCTGGAGCCGAAGCTCATGGGGTGCGTGGTGGGCCCGCCGGTCAGGCTGCGGGTTCTTCCTCGCTTTCCCCGGGTTTTACCATCAGTTCCTCGTACACGGGGTCCCCCAGGAAGCGGTGGCCGCCGATGATCTCGGGTCTGCGACCGAGCCGCCAGTGAAAGCAGTAGCCAGCCCTACAATGAGCGCACTGGACGTACTGTGGAGATTCTCGCGTATGCACTCTCGGGGCCTCAAGTGGCGGGTCGAAAGTCGCCCGGCAGTCCGAGCAGCGGTTGTCGTTCGCCGCCACGATCTCCCACGGCGTCAACGGCTGCTCCGGAAGCGAACACTCGGGCACCAGCCTCGCCCGCTCACCCTTGCGCGTAGCCCTGACGATGAGCGCGCTCACCACCAGCAACACGAACGCGCCCAGAGCGGCGAAAGGCCAGTCTTCCACGGAACTCCCCACATACCGACGTCCGATGTCGGGCCGGAACTCGCCCATGTAGACAATCCCGTAACCGGCGGCCACGGCCAACCAGGCTACGGCATGCGCCATATACCTAACCAAACGCTTCATACGTTTCCTCCGTTCTTCGGCAGACCGCACCCGCGGCCGCCTGGTCTGTGTTAAGGCAACTCCACCAGTCTGATTTCCGCCACTCCACTGGCGCCGCTCTTGGTTGACCAACGGCCGCGGCCATGCTCACCATCAAGCTCGAACTCATAGTCCACGGTGCTGTTGCCCAGCGCTTCGGGGTCGTTGCGACCGAACGAGCCATACGTCTTAAAAAACGTCAGCCGCTCGGGCGTGAGGCGCGCGTTCCATAGCTCGAACCGCAGAGTGCTCGGCAGGTCCATCATATCCCCTTCGAGAAGCGAACCGTGCCCCTTGAGCATGCCAACAAACCACTCCCTCTTTGCTACACCCGGGGACGGCGAAGTTCTATGGAACCAGCCGCCGATGATGAAATGCCGCTCGGCCATGGGACCTCCCGTTTGAAGGTGGAATCGCTCTTATCAACTGCTTGCCTGCTTTAAATTCACAAATCCCCTATGAACTCAAAACAAACAACCAATAACGCGAACAGATTAGTTTAGAGCAAAAAGTTGTTACTGTAAATATGTACCGACGTCGGACGTCGGTACATAACTTATTCCATTGCTATCTTCTTTATCCGGGCAATATAGCTCTTTGGAGCCCTGAGCCAATAAACAAGGGCTCTCTCGTATTCTTTGGGGCCGCCAAAATATGTTTTAAAAAGCGGCGTGTTAATAACTGATGGAAAATTAGGTACGCCTTTATAATCAAGATGGCTGCTCCATCGGTATGTATCAAGGTATTCGAGACATTTTTCGATCTCTTTATTGGTTAGGCTACGCGATCTCCACTCCGGCAAAAATAGGTCCAAAGGATTTAAATGTATATAGATTAATATGTGCGAAAAGTGAGCATCGTTTTCAATTAAAA
The DNA here is from genome assembly GCA_964609765.1 of uncultured Candidatus Saccharibacteria bacterium. GTDB lineage: Bacteria > Patescibacteriota > Doudnabacteria > UBA920 > 2-02-FULL-46-11 > CAZSSD01. The sequence continues at coordinate 7,372 of CAZSSD010000024.1, forward strand.
TGCTTTTATACCCGCCTTGAAATAGAGTGCCCTTGCGATCATATTTAATATTAAAAAATTTAACATATCCGCCATTAAATTTCTTTTCAAAGAGAGGTATCCCGTTCTCGACTCTCGGGCTCATTAGGATGTGCTTATGGTTTGGCATAAAACAAAAGGCATAAATATCGACAAGGGGATCTCTTTCTCTTTTAAGACTTCGGGTGCGACCGACGTCGTTAAAAGGAACGATATTTTCTTCATGCTGCCACCTCTTATGCCGATTGTAATTAGCGGGGTACTTATCATTGAACTCATAAAGGTCATTAACACCGCGAAGATAATCTTTAAGAGCAATAAAAATATTGCGTCCATCGATACCCCTCGTAATTACATGATAAAGCTCTAAATCCATAAATATGAGTTATGTACCGACGTCCGACGTCGGTACATAAGTATCTGACCCCAATAAAGACAAATCAACATCATGGCCTTGCTCAAGTTCGGCATACTTGCAGTCATGGCTAATGCGGCCGTCTAGTTGAGCAAAAGCGTTGTGGCGAATCGCGTCAATAATTTCGGCAATGGTGTCTTCGTAATCGGCTTTTAATTTCTCTAAATCTTTATCGGTGCCAATAAACGAAAGCTTTTCGAGTTTATCCTTCAAAAACCAATACTGTAAGTCTTTAACCTTTTCTTTCAAATACTCCTGCGCGGCCCATTGGTAAACCAAAAGTTGCTCTTTATCGACGCGGTCGATTTTACGCGACTGGCCAGTTTTGTAATCAATAATTACTAAGCCTTCAGACGTGTCGTCAGCGCGGTCAATTTTGCCGACAAAAATTCCATTTTTTAGCTTTAATTTAAATGACTCTTCAAGATATTTTGGCGTACAGCCATTAACCGTAAGCTCATCGTAAAAATTTTTGATAATACTTAAACCGGACTTGCGATACTTTTCCATGTCCGTTTTGGAAGCAAACCAATCATCTATCCAATTATCTTCATATGTTTTCTTCAGAATCTCAAAATTAGGCAGGTTCTTTGCCTCCTTTTGCGTACCGGCGCTAAAAAGATCGTTTTGCGGCACCCCTTGTTTAACAAGTCTTAAAAATTTTTCAAAAGTCTGGTGGATAGTTACGCCAAACGACAAGGCACCGGTGCCTGGTTCGGGCAAACCCAAGACATAGCGATACTTGTACTCCAGAGGGCAGCTTCGGAAAGTGGATATTTGCGAGAATGAAAAAGTCTTGGGCACCGGCAAAGTAATTTTGCTAGGCGAACCCTTAAATTGGGTTTCGCCAGTAGGTTGGGCTTTTTCCTCTTGAGCAAGTCCCAGTTCGATTAAGAAACGAGATGGCTTTTTGGTCAGTTTTCCGCCATAGTCGAGTGCTCGGGTCAGATACAGGGCATTTTTAGCGCGCGTCATGGCCACATAAAAAAGCCTGCGTTCTTCTTCTAGATGCACGTCCCCTTCTGGCAAAATATCTTTAATCAATACTTTGGGTATTTCTATGGCTTCGCTTCGTTCAATAGTTGGGAAGCGCTTGTCTACCAGCCCCACCACAAACACGTAAGCATATTCCAGGCCTTTAGCGGCGTGCACAGTCATAAGTTTGACGGCTTCGGGGCCGGCATCCGGATCAAAGTCGAGCTTCCCCTGCTCCCCCGCTTCTTGTTCAAACGCCACTTCGCTCATGAAAGCTTTAAGGCTCCGGTCAGGACTTATATTCTGGAAATTTTGAACTTTTTTAGAAAACGTTTCGATGCATTTGGCATTTTGCAGACCCTCTAAAGAGTTGCCTCGGATGAATTTTTCAAATTCAAGATTCTTAAAGACACCGACAAAAACCTCAATCACATTTTTCTCGCGAGCCAGTTTGGCATCGCGTTCAATAAAATTAAGCAGTTTTTGAATGCCCTTGAGGCTGGACGCATCAATACCCTTAATGATAGCCGCAAGCCCGGCCGCCTCATGCAAAGAAAGCGATTTGCGGCGCGCGAACTGATTAAGCTCGACCACCGCGCCATGCGATATGCCAAAAACCGGGAGATTTAGGACGCGATAAAACGCACTTGATTCGTGGTAATTATCCAGAAGCTTAAAATAGCAAAGCAAATTGTAAATGATCGGCTTCTTATATAAACCCTTGTTGGCAAAGTAAATATAGGGAACGCCAAACTTGTCGAGGGCTTCGATGAAGGGTTCCAGGGCATCGTGGGAGCGCGCGAGAATGGCAAAGTCATTCCAGGTTAAATCTTGATTAGCGCTTTTTAATTCCTGAATTTTTTTAACAACCGCGTCAGCTTCGCCCAGATAGTCCGGCAGTTGTATGGGTATGACCTGCCCGCCCGCTTTCTTTTCCGCCAACAGCTTTTTAGCAATACCTAACTTTACTTCCAGTCGATCGGGATCATTCTGCTTAATGAATTTATACGCGGCATCCAATATTTCCTGATGGCTGCGATAATTGCGCGTGAGCGTAACAAATTTCGCTTCGGCAAAATCCTGCTTAAAGTGCATGATGTTCGAAATAGAAGCGCCCCGGAATTTAAAAATCGATTGGTCATCGTCGCCCACCACGGCGATGTTGTTTTTCGGCGGCGCCAGAAGTTTAATCAATTCATATTGTGCGTAATTTGTATCCTGAAACTCATCCACCAAAATATATTGGAATCTTTCGCAATATTTCTGCAAAACCTTCGGCCGCGTCCGAAAAAGTTTAAGGGTTTGCAAAATCAAATCGCCAAAGTCCAAAGCCCCATTTTTGAACAAAAGCCGCTGGTACAAATGGTAGGCCGAAGCCAGTTCTTGGACGCGGCTCATCTCGACGGACGCCTCCTCCTTATTCTGGGCAAAATCGGCTGAATCCGTATTCAGTTTTAAATTTTGGGCGTACTCTATGTATTCTTCGGGATAAATTTCTTCGTCTTTAAGACGCGAAAAATGAGAAATTAAAGCCCTAATAAATTTAGTCGGGTTGCCCAGCGGCCGGTAATAATTAAGCTCAAATTGGTCCAAATTATTGCGAATTAAAAGCCATTGGCCGGTTTCATCTAAAACTTTGAAATCAGGCAGTCCGATTTCCAAGCCGTGCGCTTTAAGCACTTCCTCGCCAAAGGCATGAAAAGTAGAAATATGCGTGTCGACAAAACCGTAAGGCAGAAGTTGATCCACTCTTTCGGTCATTTCCTCGGCCGCCTTATCCGCGAACGTAAGGGCTAAAATATTTTCAGGCTTTACGCCCTGCTCGATTAAGTAAGCAATGCGGCGGGTTATCACTGTAGTTTTACCAGTACCCGCGCCGGCCACAATTAAAAGAGGACCGTCTTTGTGAGTCACCGCGTCCACTTGCTCTTGATTGAGCCCTTTTAATAATTCTGTGTTTTGCTTCGGGGAAGACATAATTAATTTCCTAATTTCTAGTCTTTGCTCAAAAATTGGGCTACAAACTTCTGCCAGTCATCCTCGCCCAAATTCTCTTCTTTGTAGATCGCCCAAAAATCGGCCGGCTCTAAAATGCGAATGCTATTAAACTCCTTTAAATTTAACAAATCCGAATCAGAAGTAATTAGATATTCCACCTCCCCCCGCACGGCAGAGGCAAGAATTTTTTTATCTTCAGGATCGACAATCTCTACCTCAACCTCTATTTCCGGGACTAAATTGATGAGCGAAAAACAATTTCTCAATTTTTGGCGATACTCCCTGTCTCTTAATATCCGCTGCAAAATTAACCCGTACTCTTTAACGGTGGCGGCATTGGCGTAAATTTTAATACGCCCTTCTAAAATTTCATCAACGATCTTATTGGCGTAGGAATTATCGTCTAAATCCCCGTCAATAAGGACATTTGTGTCTACTAC
>CAZSSD010000025.1:0-10911 GCA_964609765.1 uncultured Candidatus Saccharibacteria bacterium
TTGGCGGTTTTGATGTTGGTTAGCGCGAGCATGGCGGTCGCGCCGGCGAAGGTTAACGCCCAGACGCCGGTTTATCAGAATATCTCCGCCGATTGGCAAATTCCGGGAGCCTATCAGTTCAAAACCGGCAGCGACAATGACAAAGTTAGTTTTGATGCCACGGTTATTTGGCGGGGGACTGCCCAGACGGGCGCGTTTAAACAGCCCCTTGCCGCCGGTGACCATATTAAGGTTGGCACTAAGGAGCGAGTTATTGCCCGTTTTTATGTTGGCATCGTGCCGGTTAAGCAGGATTCCAGCGCTTGGGATTGCGACAATCTCAATAACAGCAAATGTCAATTTGGCATAGTATCAGATTTTTACACCGGGAATACCGTTCATATTGAAGTTGAAAAAAACCAGCTTGGCAAAACAGCCGCGGACCGCGTAGGCACGGTAAGTTACAAAATTGTACCGGCTATCCATATTACCAGCGGCCCGCATCCTGTTGCCGATTCCGGCTTATCCACTTATTTTACGATAACTTGGGATAACACCACCGCGGCCATCGCCGAAGGTCCGGTTGACGGAGCGGTTTTGGAAACGGGCAGCGGCCCTCTGGTTGATACCAACGAAAGCGCCTGGAACAATTTTCTCACCGGCGGCCTTATTTCCCTTGTTAACATGGTGCTCACCGTAATCCTATTTGTGTTTAGAGCTGTTTTGGGGGTGCTTCAAAAGGCAGTTCTTTTCCCAATGCTTGAAGGTTTTGTAAATCCAGGCGGCCCGCTTGACGCTTCTCGCATTCCGCCCGAAGTTTACCGCGGCTGGCTCTATGTGCGCGATTCCATGAATCTTTTGTTTATTTTGGTGCTTATTTTTGCCGGCATTGCCACTATGCTGCGGGTGGGCGGCTATGGCCTTAAAAAAACCATTGGCCGGGTGGTTATCATCGCCTTGGCCGTAAACTTTAGTATGCTGGCCGGTGAAATTGTCCTAAATTTTGCCCAAATCATGCTGACCACTTTTCTTAATAAAGAAACTATCCACTCACTGGCCAGTCAGATCAACGGCATGGAATTTAGCAATATTGACTGGAACGCGGGCGATGCTCTGAACGGCACCGTTATGCTTGCTTTTAGCCTTGCTTTTGAAGTGGCTATGACTATCGCCTTGGGCGCGACCGTCATTTTGCTCTTTATCCGTTTAGTCGGCTTGTGGCTGCTTTTAATTGCGGCCCCGGCCGCTTATGTTTTGTACATTACCGAGCAAGGACGCGTTTATTTGGCTAAGTGGTGGAAAAAGTTTTTAGCCTACGCTTTTTTTGCGCCGATTATGGGTTTTATTTTCACCTTGGCCGCGGCTTTGGCCGAGGCCGACATGTTTAAAAATATTCCGGAAGATGCCAGTATAGCCCACGCCGTGTCTACGGCGGCCCAGAGGTTTATGCTGATGATTTTGCTTTTTATTGGCCTTAAGGTTTCGACCCAAATGGGTATTGAGGGCGCGAACAAAGTGGTTGCTGGCGCCCAAAAGGCGTTTAAGAACGCGGTAGTGGACGGCAAGGGGCCGATTGCTTTTACGGGTAGGGCGATGGGGGGGCTAATTAATAGATGGGCAGGATTACTGTATGGTGACAGGCTTCATACTTCTTTGGTTAATAGGGCGCCGACGACGGCCTGGGGCAGAATCGGTCGATGGGCTGGTATGAATATAGTGGCTAGACCAGGCAATATTTTCAAGAAAGGTATTACCGGCATTGGTATGGCCAAGCAAGGTGTACAAATGATGCATAAGCAAGCGGAATATAATTTAGAAAGCGAAAAAAGGCGCGATATTGGTGAAGGTGTGGCTTGGTTAGCCAGAGGTTTTGCGCGCCGTGGTTCTAGAGTTGCTGGACCAGGTGTTAATGTGCCTCCAGACCAGCGAAGAAATCTGGCCAGTGTGGTTGTTGGCAACCTGTTCCAGTATTTAGGTGCTGAAGAAACAGCACGAGGAGCCGCTGTGCATGCTGATGAAGCGGAGTTGGAGAAGAAATTGAAAGATGTTCAAATGTCAAATGACGAGATGAGAGATATGCTGCGTGAATATATTGATAGAGGTGATGAAGCAGGTATTCGTGTTATGGTCAAAAAGCTGTTGGCAAAAAGTCAGTCAGCATCCTTCCACAGACCTATTTCCATCAATGGTAAAGAATATGTCGGGGAAGATGGTTTTATCGATTTTGCTGATGATTCAAATTACAATATGGATACTTTACATAAACGTCGTCCAGATTTGGCTGGCCCAGCGGGTAATGGTGGGGTGCAAGTGGCTGAAGAACGCGATATTGGCAAACAGATGGGGTCTATGAGTATTAGTGATATGATAAAAATTCGACGCCCCGCTTTTGAGACTGTTGGCTACCGTGCTAATGTAGTTCGAGACCAAATTGAGAGTAAGGTTGCTTCAGCAATCGATACTGTGAGTACTCCCGGGGGTCGTGAGGCGAAAGCCATTGATATATGGAACCAGTTTCATCCCGGAACCATGGTTGGTTGGTATGTGAGAAGATATTTATATGACAGGTATGATGGTACTAGCGGAAGGGGTAACTATCAGACTGAATTCACTACGCGCGGCGGTAATCCGCCCGCTGGTCCTGCTGGAGCGCCTCCCGATAACTTAATATAATAACAACCGCCGTGTTAAGCAGAAGTATACAAAAATTTTTCGAATATGTTGATAAAGATCTGGAAATGGAGCCTTGGTATAAGAACTATTTTAAGGCTATGTTGTGCTATTACCCGGAGGATGGCTTGGCCCGGTTGGCCGCTAATTTTGGTTTCCCTGATGCACTACTGCCTGGTTTGAAAAATGAGATAAAAGAATTGAGAAATCAGGATAAAATAAGAGAATTTTTGGCAAGTATTAAGGTGGATATAGGTTTGGCTTTAGATAATACCAAAGCGCCGCCGCCAAAGAAGAAAAAACCAATACCGGAAGTACTAGCTCCCAGACAAGGGCCGGCAGCGAAGATGCAATCTGTTCAAAAAACCAGTGCACCTTCCCCGTTTGATTTAACCACAGTTTCCGGCGGGCCTAATCAGTTGGGGGATGTGCTGGAAAGAGCGGCTTTGCGCGCGGAGGCCGGTCTGCCCATTGCCCCGCAAGACGCGCAGACGATCGTCCAACTGATTAAGGAGAGGAAAACACGCAAGTAATTTACCAATTTCTAATTTTCAATTTTCAAACAATTTTTCAATGATTTAATTACATGAAATATGATCTAGAAAATAGAACAAAGCAATTCAGTATTGATACTATCAATGCGTTAAAAATTCTTAAAAGAGATAGAATAAATGACAACTTAATTAGTCAACTTATACGATCTGCAACAAGTGTAGGTGCTAACTATAGGGAAGCAAATGGTGCTAGTTCGCAGAAAGACTTTTACAATAAAATAGCTATTTGCAGAAAAGAAATTCAAGAGAGTAAGTATTGGTTTGAATTACTATCTGAATCCAACCCCGAGACTAAGGATTCGTTAAGAAAGCTATGGGCCGAAGCACATGAGTTGACGCTGATTTTTAATCGCATTTCCACAAGTCTTAGAAATAAACGTAAATAAGCTAATTGAAAATTGAGAAATTGTTTAGAAATTAGAAATTGAAAATTGAGAAATTAGTTTAAATGGTAGCTTCAGATCCCAATAAAATAATCCAATCCATCCAGTCCGCGCCGTTTTTGTCAGATCTCGAAAAAGAGCTGCTTTTGGGTATCTTGCCGCAATGGCCCAAAGAGCTGCTTAATGATTTTTATGAGGCGATGAAATTTTCGCCGCTCGCGGGCGTGATGGATCCCGAACACCAACTGCCGCCGCCGCACGCCCGGGCCCATCCCGTAGAGCATTATGTTATGGCGCGGCCGCAGGCTAAGCCTCTGGCGCCGCCTATGCCTCAAACGCCATCAGCGCCGCCCAAACCGCAGTCGAACCTGCAGGATATTTTAAAGCGCATGGAAACCGAAACCATAAACTTCCGCAATGCCGGCGGCGGGCGGGTGGGACCGGGCCAAGGCATATCGGAAAGACCGCATTTGGTGGAAGTTTTGCCGCCGCGGCCCCAAGCGCCGCCGGTGCCCGCTAAAATTTCGCCGCCTGTAAAAATTGCGGGCAAACCGTTAGTCCAGATGCAAACTTTGGCGGATTTAGCGCAAATTACCTTAAACCATGTGGTTAAAAGCTTGAACATGAGTCCTTTGCATAAACTTTTTGTGCGCACGGGGCTTGCTTTAATGGATGACACGGCCAAGGATAGAAACGAGGCCTTTGCCCGCGTGGCTCAAACCATGCAAAACCAGTTCGGGTCAGGTTTTACCCAAAAAGAATTTGAATCGTATACGGATTTTCGGGATGAGTTAGAAGAATTGATGTAGGTGGAAATGTGGTATAATTAATAAGGTATTGCTAATATGATAGAAAATGTAAAATGTAAAAATCAAAGTGCAAAATGACAGTGTAAAATTTAAAAATGAGTTCAAAAAAAGAGTATATGCTTGGGTTTTGCTTCTTGTTAAGTACATTGATAAATTACCAAAAGATTCCGTATGTGATGTTATGGGAAAGCAGCTTTTACGTAGCGGGACAAGTATATTAGCTAACTATATCGAGGCAAACTCCGCATCGTCAAAAAAAGACTTCATTAATTTTTTTACTCATTCTTTAAAATCAGCAAATGAATCTAAGGTGTGGTTAGCATTACTACGAGATCTGGGCAAAGGCGATAAGGTTAAGAATCAGGGGTTATTAGATGAGTTGAGCGAAATAGCGAATGTTCTTGCATCAAGTATTTTGACAATGAAAGGCAAGAAGTGATTTTGGTTCCTAATTTTTAATTTTGATATTTGATTTTTAAATTTCTAGATGCAGCAATACAATGTTCCACAATTCGTAGAAGTGGAGGATAAGATTATCGGTCCGCTGACGCTGCGCCAATTTTTGGTGCTGGTCTTTGGCGCGGCTATTATTTTTGCGTATTACGCCATATTCCAATATAGTCTTGTTTTTTGGTTTTTAGCCGTGCCCACCGGATTAATAATTTTGTTCGTGGCTTTGGCCAGCATTAACGGGCGTCCGGTTTTTTCGTATGTTTTTCCTTTAGTCTCGTTTGTGGGCAAGCCCAAACAAATGCTTTTCCACCGCGAGGCCAATCCGATTATTATTCAAACTCAAAAAACGGAGAATAAAGATGCCGCCGTTGGGCCAGCGGACGTGCAAAGCCGCCTTAAGCGCCTTTCCTACATTTTGGACCAAAAAGCGCAAGCTGAAGAACAAATAGCAAAATCCCAAACCCCAATGTCCAATGACCAATCAAACCTTAATTCCTAAATCCCAATTGGTCATTAAGTCATTGCGTAATTTATTGAGCATTGGGATTTGGTCATTGGGAATTTATTAAATATGTTTGGTATCGGAAAAAACATAAATCAATCTAATGGTGCCGCGGCCGCCAAATCCACCCAATCTTTTCTGGATGTCGCCGAAGTTAAGGACGGCGTGATTATAATGAAGGACGGCAATTTGCGGGGTATTTTGGCCGTGTCTTCGGTTAACTTCGCTCTTAAATCGGAAGACGAGCAAAAAGCCATCATTAACGCCTATCAATCATTTTTAAATGCCCTGGAATTCGGTATCGAAATTTTGATGCAAAGCCGCCGCATAGACGTGGCGCCTTATTTGGAATTGATGAAAAACCGGATGGCCTCCGTGACAAACCAATTATTGCAGATGCAAATTGCCGAATATGTCGAATTTATTTCGCGCCTAACCGAAGAGGCGCATATTATGACGCGCCGGTTTTATGTGGTGGTGCCTTACAATGTCGTGGCGATCAGGGAAGGCTTGTTGGGCCGCGTGGGCAAGATTTTTAACCCCGCCCATTCCTTAGTTTTAAACGCGGCCAGCTTTGGCGAGCATAAGGCTAAACTGCAAGAGCGCCTGGGCAACATTCAAGGCGGCTTGTCGTCGTTAGGCCTGGATTCGCTGCCGCTTGAGACAACCGAAATTATTGAACTTTTATATACCTCTTACAACATCGGCTCAACCACTAATTTGGAGGGGGAGATGTTAAGCAAGTTGGAAATTAATGGATAAACAATCAACCTAATTACCCTAATCGCACTAATTATTCTAAAGAATTCCCAAATTCCAGTTTAGGTCAATTAGGTTAATTAGAATAATTAGAAATTTTTAAATGAACATTATTCCCAAAAACAAACTCGATCCTAACGTTGCGGCGGAAAAACAGATTGCCAAAGAGCTTTCCGAGCTGGAAAAGGCTTACCAGGCCGGTATTTCCACGGTGCGTGATTTAATCGCGCCTTCGGCCGTGCAAATATCGCCGTCATATGTGATTATTTCAGGCAAGTACGCCAGGACCTTTTTTGTGATCGCCTATCCGCGCATATTGTCGGTTAATTGGCATGATCCTTTGATGAGTGTGGAAACGCCGCTTGATTTTGCCATGCATATTTATCCCGAAGATTCGGGCAAGATATTAAAGAAACTAAAAAGCAAGGCCGCCCAGGTGGAAAGTGCAATTGCCATCAACGAAGAAAAAGGTTTGGTGCGCGATCCTATGCTGGAAACGGCCATGCAAGACATTGAGGATTTGCGGGACCGATTGCAGCAAGGCATGGAAAAATATTTCCAAACCGGTTTTTATCTTACGATTTACGCGGATTCGCTCGAGGAACTGGAAAGATACAGCAAAGACATTGACGCTTTGCTGGCCGCCAAGCTGGTGGTGGGCAAACGGGCGGTGCTGGAAATGGATAAAGCCATCAATTCCACGCTGCCGCTGGCGAATGATCAGCTTAGCCAGCATACCAACCTGAACACGGAGCCGCTTTCCACCATGTTTCCTTTTATCTCCTTGGAGCTTACTTCGAGCGACGGCATTCTTTACGGCATTAACCGCCATAACAACTCTTTAATTCTTTTTGACCGATTTAGCCTGCCTAACGCCAATGCCGTGGTTTTTGCCACGAGCGGCGCCGGCAAATCTTACGCCGTTAAGCTCGAAATTCTGCGCAGCATGATGCTGGGCACGGACGTTATTGTGATCGACCCGGAAAACGAATACAAGCATTTGGCCGAATCGGTGGGCGGCGCGTTTCTTAACGTGTCCCTAAATTCAGAATCGCGCATCAATCCTTTTGACTTGCCCAAAGCCCTGGAAGGGGAAGACCCGCGCAACATTCTGCGTTCGGCGGTGGTCAATTTGCTGGGTTTGATGGCGCTGATGCTGGGCAAGCTTTCTACCGAGGAGCAGGCCATTATGGATAAGGCCCTTTGGGAAACTTACGCCAAGAAAGACATTACCATGGATACGCCGGACTTTGCCAATATCATACCGCCGACCATGTCGGATTTGGTGGAGGTTTTGAGCAGCATGGTGGGCGGCGACAGCTTGGCGACAAGGCTTTCTCGGTTTACGGAAGGCACTTTTGCCGGGATTTTCAATCAGCCCACCAACCTTAACATGGATACGCAGGTGGTAGTCTTTTCCATACGCGATATGCAAGAGCAGCTCCGGCCAATCGCCATTTACATTATTTTAAATTACATCTGGAACGTGGTGCGCAGCGATTTAAAAAAACGGCTGTTGGTTATAGACGAAGGCTGGTGGATGATGCAGCACGAGGATTCGGCCCAGTTTTTGTTCAGCATGGTCAAAAGGGCGCGCAAATATTATTTGGGCGTGGTCACGGTCACGCAGGATGTCAGTGATTTTTTGGCGAGCCCCTACGGCAAACCGATTGTGACCAACTCGGCCATGCAGCTGCTTTTAAAGCAATCGCCGGCAGCTATTGATTTAATCGTGGATACTTTTGATTTAACCGAGGGCGAAAAATATCTGCTTTTGGAATCTGACGTGGGCGAGGGTATATTTTTTGCCGGCAGCAAGCATGTGGCCATTAAAATTATTGCTTCCTATATTGAAGATCAAATTATTACCACTGATCCCAAACAGCTTTTGGATATAGAACACGCGCGCTCGGAACTGCAGCAAGGGCAGTAACTAACTAATTTCCAATGACCAAATCCCAATACCCAATCAATGCTTTAATGGTTTAATGACCAATTTGAATTTTAAGAATTGGGATTTGATCGGTCATTGGTTATTGGGGTTTGGGTTTTAAAAATATGGTTCAGACCGCACCTCCGCCGAAGCCAAAAAAGCCGCGCAAAGTAAAGAAGCGCATAAAAAGTCTTCAGGAGCTGCCCAAGGTCCTGCGTGATGCTGTTGAGAACGGCCGAATGAAGGAGCAGGATGCGCATGATTTGCACGACAAGTTTAATAATTGGTTTCCAAACGCCAATGAGGGTGAGAAGAACGATACGATAAGGCGTTGGTTGATTAACAGGCGCTATTCGGGAACAGGCACCGCTCAATTTCCATATACGCCCGGCCGAAGCGAAATATCTCCTGAAGGCGCATCTGCTGGCCAGGTCAGCGGTGGTCGGCCGAAGGATCGACAAGAGGCAGAGAACCCGGATGAACTGGATGAAGAAGAGCCGTCGGACGAAGCGGAGTCTGTCCAAGAAGATGAGGGAAAAAAAGAGCCTGAAGAGCGGGAGGGGGCTGGCCAAGAGCCAACTGAACCAGAAGAACCGGAAGAACCCGAAGAGGAAGAAAAGCCGCAGCAGGAAAGGAAATGTAAAAAATGCGGCCTGCCTGCCAGAGATGGTGTTTGTTTAACGTGCAGTCTGCCGGTTGATAACTGTACTTGCAAACAGGGCGAAGAAGAAAAGAAGAAAAAGAAAGAAAAAAGCGAAGAAAAGCAAGAAGGGAAAAATAGCGCCAAGGAATCTGCTCGGGGACAGGCTAAGGCGGAAGCTAAGCAAGCGGCCAAAAAGGCGGCCAGAGAAGCGGCCAAGAAAGCGGCTAAAAAAGCTGTTCAGATCGCGGCGCGTGCCGGCGCGCAAGCGGTGGCGTCGGCCATTGCTTCGGCAATGGCCTGGGCGGCGCCGTGGATCGGCATTGGCATAGCGATTTTGGTCGCGATTGTTTTTGTGGTCGTGATAGTTTTGATGGCCTCTTGCCGCGTGCCCGGCATCAATCAAATCGGGCCGCTCAAGAGTTTTTGCGAGTTTGTTGACGTGGGCGAAGCGAGCGTGAGCGGGTCAGCTCCGGAGCTTTCTTTGGCTAACGTATCTCAAGACGTGGCCGTGCTCATTCAAGGTTTAAAAGCGGCGGCGGCGGATGGCCGCTTGGTGGCGGCGGCTACCAATACTTCCAATCAATTTTGCGCGGCCGTCCATCCCGGCAGCTCCGCGCGTGACGTTGCCTGCTTGGAACAGGAAATGCTGCGGGCTAACTTTGCCTCTTTGTTCGCTTTATATACCTTAACCCATGAACCGAGCCGGCCCTATTACGGCTTTCAGATCACGGGTTGGGTGGAGGGTGTGTCGCACAGCGGGTCTTCGGCAACCCAGCAGCACGGCAGCGCTTCGGTTTGCCCCACTTTACAATCAACCGCCCGCTACACCTGCGGCGCGTCCGTGGATTTTAATGGCGTGATCAAAGAAAGAGGCGGCCCGATAATTGATATTGGCCCGCTCTGTACGGACGCCGGCCAGCCTAATTGTACGTCTCCGCAACTAGGCGCCCGCGCTGTTATTTTTGATTTTGAGGATTTTATGTTTAGGGCTTTGGCGACTATTAAGGATGAGGCCGGCGACACTTATCCGGTTGAATATGCCTATGGTCCCGCCTGGCTGGTGGACACTAAAAAAGATGTTTATGTGCAGCAAGGCTACAGCAGCCGTGGTATGATTTATCCGCGCAATAGCGGGATTAGAGCGGCCGAAGAAACCCATAATCATGTTAAGTTCCCAAGCCAATAATTATGTCTAAAAAGACTGTCTTAATGCTCTTGTTCGCGGCTGTGGTTCTTTTGGGGGTAGCCATTTGGATTTGGGGCAATGTCCTCTACAAGCCCGCGGTTGATGCTCAACCGAAGCAAACCGATTCCGGCAGGCAGGCCGCCGGCCAGATGGAAAAACAGCCACTTTTATACATAAGCAGCCGGGCGGTAACGGCCCCGGCGCTTGCTCATGATGAAAAATCCATTTGGTATTTTGAAAAAGAGTCCAGCCGCCTTTATAAACAAGCCCTGGGCGATCAAAAAGAGCGCAAAGAATTTCCCTTGCCGGATCACGATCCTTTTAGATTTGTTTTATGGCCGAGCGTTGGCGCGGATTTTATAGCCGGCACCGATACGGCACTTTTGCTTTATGACGCCCGGGCGACCAAAATGGTCAGTTACCCGGAGGAAGTAAAGTTTGTGGAGTGGCTGCCTTTGGGCCAAAGAGTCGCCTATGTCTGGTCTACGGCGGACCGCCATGAGCTGTATACGGCGCTGCCCGCTTTGACGGATCGTAAGTTGATCGCCAGTTTGCCGCACGCAGATTTCAGAATTAGCGTGGCGCCGAACGGCAAGGCTTTTATGTTGTATTCGGCTTCGGGCCAACATCCCGTTTTTATGATTATTGAAGGCATTGGCGTGCTGGAGCAAGTTTTGCCGGCCACCGCCGTCAGCCAGGGTGTTTTTTCGCCTGACGGCCAGCGTTTTGCCTATATTAAAACTGCTGGCGGCCAAAGCGGTCTGAATATATATGACCTGACTACGCGAACCAATGTTTTAGACGGTGATTTGGCGGCGGCGGGCGATTTGGCTTGGTCTCATGATAACGAGGGTTTTTATTATTCCAGTGATGACGGCTATTTAAAATTTTTCAGCTTGGCCGACCAAACCGCGGCGCCTATTTTAAAACCACAACCGCAAAGAACCCCGGCTGAAGAATTATTTTTGAACAACAACGAAACCGTTATTTATTTCGTAGAAAAAAACACGGGCAAATTGGGTAGAATTCTGTTAGAATAG
>CAZSSD010000026.1:0-10644 GCA_964609765.1 uncultured Candidatus Saccharibacteria bacterium
GGGCAAGGCTGGCTTTGGCGGCAATATCTTGAGCAGAAGAAAGGCCTGTCTCCAAAGCGGCCAAATATACTTTTGCCTCATTTGGCCTAAATCCAAGTTGTTTTAATAATCGTTTTAATTCCATAGTCTTTGTCGCCGGCCTCTGAAGACTAGACCCCAAAGCCTTAAGAGAGGTTTGACCCCGATGCGGGCTAAAGATTCTGACGAACTACCTTTAGTCATTATAATGCCATATTTGTCTTTATTCAAGGTCTATTTTCGACATCTAATCTTTTTGCTCGTCATTTTGACGAACTAATCTGACAAAAATAGCCATTTATTCCATAATAAAACCGGCACATTAACGAACCGCCCATTTTCTAGCCTAGCTCACAGTGAAGCTGGCGGAATGGGCTCTATTAGGAGGGGATGATGTTCTTCAATGCGCAGGATTACTGGTGGGCTGCGGCTATCGCGGCCGTGGTTCTGTTCGGCGTCTCGTTGGTGCCGGACGAGTGGCTGCGTCTCGGCGCGGCCGCCTCTACCGCCGCCGCTGTAGGTTTCGGCGCCTGGGCGGCCTTTGAGGCGAGGCGGCGCCGGCGTGAGTACGAGGCGACGAAGAAGGCCCTTGCCGCCGAAAGGTGGCAGGAGATCTTCGGGGACAAGACCGCCGACGAGGCGGTCGAGGCGACATTCGAAGCTTTTCTGGCTTGGGTGGTCCTGCCGCGGGAAAAAGAGGGCCGCTCTTCCGAGAGAGCGATCTATGAAGAGCTCAATTGCGCACTCCAGGCGCAATGTGTCGCTTGGAAAGTGTTTCAGCGGAGAAAGGCCGTGTGGATATTAGACCACACGGACGAGTGGTTCTTCCGGCCTCCTCGCAATAAAAAGGAGGAGTGGGCGAGGAACCGCTGGGTGGCTTTCTACCAGCGGGTCGCGCACGCGCAGTGGACCGAAAACGACCCGAGCAAGTCGTAAAATTGCTCACGGGTTTCAAAGGCCGGGACGCACTACGGTGCGTTCCCGGCCTGCTGTTTTTTCGCCCTTATTTTTTCGAAAATTTTCTGTTTTTCGCTATTCCACTAAACTATGCTATTGCCTAGTTTGGTAGAATAGAATATATTCATAAATAGAAAAGATAGATTAGAATAAAAAAAATTTGAAATAAAAAAATTATGCCCTATCTCAAGGCTACAATTAGCCGGGCCATCAGGTCCGCTAAACCCGAAGTAAAGTTTGAATTAAGCGAAAAACAAAAAGAGGTTTTAGAAAATACCACCCAAGTGGTGATGGCCGTCGTTTTGGCGGCCGGGGCGGTCACTCTTTTTGCCGCCGCACCCGGTATTTTTAGACTTTTAAATCAGATGCGCTGGGCGGGACGGAAATTTGAGAGCGGCACTAAACGTAAAGGATTGGACAAAAAAGAGGCGGCGATTAGAAAATCTTTTTATTATTTAAAATCAAAAGGATATGTCGAGCTTATACCCAAAGGCGAGGATTTTATAATCAAGGTGACGCAGAAGGGCAGAAAGTACCAAAAGAAAATGGCTTTTGATGGTTTGTTTGTAAAATCAGAGAAAATTTGGCGAGGCGATTGGTGGGTGGTGCTAGCCGATATTCCCCAAGACTACAAATCCGCGGCCAATGCCTTTCGGCTAAAAATAAAGCAGATGGGATTTTATCCTCTACAGCGCACGGTTTGGTTCTATCCCTACGATCCAAGAGACGAGGTGGACTTTGTTGCGGCCTATTATCATATAGAAAGATTTGTGACTGTGCTTAAGGCGTCAGAGATAGATCCAGCCGATGAAAAAGTTCTTAAGGTGTGGTTTAGGGACAAAAATATACTTTAGGTCCTTTTCTGTTTTTTCTTTTTCATTCTACTAAACTAGGCAATAGCATAGTTTAGTAGAATAATTTAGATATTAGATTAAAGAATGAGTGGTTAATAAGATGAAATTAAGGGGTTTATAAAAGCTGGGCGAGCCAGCTTTTATAGTTTTTGTTTTTAGCAGCAGACCCTTTATTCGCCGCCCTTCTTCACCTGCACTTTTCGCACCTTAGCCTTGGCGGCCTTAGGCAGAATGATGGTTAGGATGCCGTCTTTCATTTTAGCTTCCACGTTGTCTATATCAACATCAACCGGCATGACAATAGAACGAGAGAATGGGCCCCAATAAACTTCCTGATAAAAGTAGTCTTCCATGGGAATATTGGCCGGCCGTTTTCTTTCGCCTTCAATGGTGACCTTGTCGTTGGCAATGGTGATATCGATATCTTCCACGCTGACACCGGCGGCGATGGTCTGGATAATTACATCATCCTTAGTTTGATAAACATCCACGGTAAGCTGGCCCTCGTATTCCGGCGCCCAGTCTTGCTCTACTACCTCTTCTTCATAACTAAGCGAGGGCGGCGTGGGTGTGTTATCTTGTTCCGCTTCATCTTCGCCGTCAAAAGAAAAATTGCGTACTTGTTCTTCCTGGCTCTCGTCAACTATTTCGCTGCCCATAAGGCGGGAAAAGAATGATTTTTTTGGCATTTGTTAGATCGTAGTTGATAGTTCGTAGTTCGTAGTTTCGCTACGTGCTACGATCTACTCGCTAATTACTATTTTAATCACTATACAAGGCATTTTTAATTGTTTCAAGGACAATTTGGGGGGCATTCCGGGGGGCGATTTTATAGGCATTTTGAGCCACTTTTACCAGACTTTCCGGATTATTTAGTACATTTTCTAACTGCTCGGTAAAGTTTTTATTGTTGTCTGCTAAAAATATAGCTTCTTTGGCCAAAAGATATTTGATGTTTTCGTCTTCCTGGCCCGGCAGTGGTGATGTAGCGAAGAGAGGCAGCTTGAGCAAAAAGGCTTGCGAGGAGGTCAGCCCGCCGGGTTTGCTGATTAGCAGGTCGGCGGCGGCAAAATAAAGCGAGGGTTCAACAAAGCCGGTGACCTCAAAATTAACGTTTTGGCTACCGTTAATTTTTAATTCTTGATCCTTAATTTGAGAAACGGACTTTTCAATTTCTGTTTTTCGTTCTTCGCTGCCCCCGATAATAATTATTTGGGCGTGGCTCGCTACTTTAGCCAGGGCATTGATGGCGTGTTCAATTTCCCAACCGCGCCCGCCGCCCATGAGCAATATGATTTTTTTGTCTTGGTGCAAATTAAGTTTTTGACGCGCTTCATGCTTGCTTGGCGCATTATAATAAACTTCGGATAAAAGCATGCCCGGCACCAATATTTGCTCTGGCTGAAAACCTAGTTTGATAACGTCGTCTTTTTCTTCCGGTGTAACAACAAAATATTTGTCTACATTTTTATAAACATGGAACGGTTGGGTGTGCCAGTCGGAAAAAGTGGTAAATAATTTTCCCTTGCACAACCTTTTTTCTTTTAAGTAGTTCGCGACCGAGGTGGCCACCGGGTGGGTCGTAATAACTAAGTCGGGGTTATGGTCCAAAATAATTTTTTGGGTCTTGGAAAATCGCGTCGGCAGCACTTTATTTTTAAACCAATGTGCGCCCGGGATTTTTAACCAGCCAAAATATAACGTGCGCCAGATCCAAGGGAAGTGCTTAATAACCCAAAAGTATATTTGGTTACCAGATTTAACTTCGGCTTTGCCGTCAAGCTCAAAAGCATCACCTTCGGTAACTTCGTAACCATTTTTAGTGAGCAGAGTGGCGTAGTTATCAGCAATGACTTTATGCCCTAAAAATCCCGATTTGGCGTAGAGGATAAGAATTTTTTTAGGCATGGTTTTCAAAATATTCTTTTAATAATGGTACGATTTCTTTGCGAAGCAGCAGACCATCGTGTTTCGCGACGCGGTTATTAAATTTTACATTAAGCACTTCCGAAATTATTTTTTGATAGCCTTCATCCGGACAGACAAAATAATTATAGCCGCCATCAAGATCAACTATTGTTAAGAATATGTAATCTAGGCTGGTGTCTTTTTTTAGCTTAACAAGTTCGGCGATAATTTCTTCGAGGCGATTAGAAACCAGCTGTTCCGAATCAACAATTTCCAGTTGCAGGGTGGCGACACTTTTCCCCGCTATGTTGTATCCGGCCGAATCCTCGCGCATGGTTTGCAGGAGTTTATCTCCGGAAAGGTCGGATTTGGCGGCAAACATGTCGTGGATAAAGGTGTCGGGCAATTGCGCCTGCGGTTTTAACCACTTAGCCATTTTAATATCTCGCTCATGAGTAACTCTGGCTTTAAAGTTCAGAGTATTAGAAACAATGGCGGCATAAAGCAGCGCCGCGGATTTTTGCGAAGGCTTAAGCCCGCGCGCAAATATTCTTTCGGCCACCAGCGTGGCGGCCGCGCCAATAAGCTCAATTTGGATTTTGGCATTCGGGAAATAATCCAGCTCTTGGTATTTGTGGTGATCAATTATTTCCACCACTTTGTTTGGGTCTAGTTCTTTTGGAAAGCCGTACCGATCACTGTGGTCAACGATAACGATTTGTTCAAAGTCACTGTAGTTGGCGGGCGCAAAGGGAATCTCTGCATTAATAAAATTTAAAACAAATTTGGCTTCCGGATGGGGCTCATCAAAAACAGCCGCTCTGGCCGGTTGTTGCATGTTATTTAAGAATTCAGCGTAAGCGATGGCCGCGGCCGCGCCGTCTATATCTGGGTTTGTATATGGGACAACTAAAATTGGTTTATCCATATATCTTATTGTACTTTGTATTCTGCTAACTTAAAACCGTCTTATTTTTAGACGGTTTTGGTTTCTATGGATTTGCGCATTTCCGACTCCAACCTTTTAGCTTCGGTCCAAGCCAGTTCATAAATGGTTTTCATGGCTTCGGCAATCTCTTGGCTTTCAATAATGATACCCAATTTTTCTTTCCAGGAGGCAATCATGACTTTGTTGTCGTAAATATTTATCTCGGGAGAGAAATAATATTTATCAGCTGGAACTAAAGCTGACTCGCGTGTTTCTTGCTTATCTTTGCTAGCCCGTTCCAACCCTTTTTCGTTAGCCGGAATAATAGCACGGATGGAAATATTTTTGCTCGTGCGGCGCAGGTAATAGCGAGGGAAGTAATGCGGCAAGGCAGTATGCATTTCGTTTACATTGGCATAGGCCCTGATTTGTTCATGTGAAGTTAAAGTGTCCTCGTAAACCTGCTCAAGCCCTTCTTTTCCCTCATAGAACATCACTTTCGGCCTTTCTGAAATATTATGAATTGATTTTAATTGCGGAATTACTTTTTCAGCCAGTTCCAGTTCCTGTTTCTTTTTCTCAATTTCGGACTCGATAAGAGATTTTAATTTATCCGGCGCTTCAGCTACATATTCTTGCTTAGGTTCCTTGCCCGAAACACTTGCCAATCCCTTAGCTACGAGATTATCTAAGATATCGTATCCGGTGGTGCGGTTGATGCTGGCTTTGCGGGCAATACGAGCTACGGTGCCCTTGCCCATTTCCAAAAGAGCCAGATAAACATTGGCTTCTTTTTCAGATAAGCCAATAGAAAGCAGGGAGGCAAGTAATGGAAAGTTTATTTGCGGCATCTTTTCTTTTTATTAGTATATTTTATATTTTAAATTGTGTCAATACATTTCCACAATTTTCCGTAATATCCTTTTTTACCTTTAAAATAAGTAAAAATAGGCAACAAGATTGACGGTTAGTATTGACAAAACTCCGAAAATGGTGTAATATAGCGACAGTACACTTGGAGTTGAGACGCAGCAATCTTCCAGGGAGGATGTCATGTACAAGCTTATGTCCGTTTTGAATCGTGCGCTCGCTGGCACTGCGGTCGAAGCGGTGTTCGTGCCTGCCTGGCTGCTGCGCGAGGAGCGTGGTCGTCTGCTCGACTGGCATAGCTTCCGTTCCTTTGCGCGGAAGCGGCGGCTCGAAATAGATTGGGCCGACGGCGTGTTAATTTGGAGTCCTGACTTCGTGCTCCGTTTGGAGTCCGGGCAGGAGCACGATGAGACCCCGCTTACACTGATCTACCGTGAGAGTCGTGTACCGTCGACCAACCCCAGGGAGCTCCTGTTCAGACTCCCCAAATGGGACTATTGCCCTGAAGTTGGGGCCAATCCCTGGGTGGCCGAGCGCACCTAATGCCGCGAGCGGGGTCGCCCGGAGCCTGGCAACACATCTGGGAAAACCTGGCGCCGAAGCGCCGGGGGGAACACCGATAGCCGCGTGCTATAGGTGTCTCCTCTTAAATCGTCGCAATGGTGATTTGGGAGGAGGCTAAAGAACACTAACAATCTGATGGGAGGCAAGATGTCTCAAGAAAAGCTGTTCCCGCTTACCCTGCAGATTTTCATTGCAGGCCACATGGGCTTTTATCCATGTGTTGGGCCTTGGATTTCGGCCGAGGCGCGCAAGGCGTGGTTCGAACAAGTCTGGCTTCCCCAGGAGCCGGGATTGTTTGCAGAGCTTTTAGAGCGCGGCGTTGGAGTGATCATGGTTGATCCAGTTTGGTGGGCGCCTGATCCGGCTGACAAGCTGCAGAAAATAGAGTTCTTGCCGCCAGATCCGCGAAAGATCATAGAGGCTTTGGCGGCGACCCTGCTACCTTCCACAGAGTGAGGGTGACATGAAGCCCAACATTTGGCGCAGCCTCTCCGATGGCAGGCTCTACATCGAGATGCCTGTTCTTTACCAGCCCGAACTGCGCGATTCCTTCGCCCGTTTGCGGAGGATCTGCCACAAGTTCGATCTGGGGATGGCGGCCTACGGCAAGCTGCGGACCAAGATCCGTGAGTGTTATGAGCGCGGTATTGAGATCTGCTTGATTAGCGTTAGGTATGAGTACGAGCGAATGGGATATGCGTTCACGCCTGGTCGCGTTAAGCTGTACTGGCATCGCACCGGCCGATCTTCATCGCTCTACATCACCATCCAGATAAAGGGATAGGTATGATGGAAAAAGTGTACGTTATCTATCGGCCCGACTACGAGGGCCCGATGATGTTCGGAGCGTTTTCCAAAAAGTCGCGAGCGGAGTCAATTGCCAAGAAGCACGGGCTGTACGTGCTCGAACTTCCCTGGCTACAGGAACGAAAGGGGGCAAACATCGCGAGGTTGATCGATGAAAACCGGCACGTGATGAGCGGGTATGATCCGGACCCGCCGCCCTCCGGGCGTGGCTTCGGGGTGTGAGGGTTATAGATGGGCCTGGTCCAGCGGACCAGGCCCTCTCCACTTTAAATTTTCTTTTTCAGTTTCAGCAGCTCCGCGAGTGAGGAAAGTATAAACAAAGCTTGGAGAACTATAAAAATCGCATCCTCAATATAAATGCTGTAAACCAACAAAGACAGCCCGCCAATTATGAAAAGCACATCCTGCGCTTTTTCATTTTTAAGCCAAATGGCCGCGGCAATAATGATAAGGCCGATTATCCCAAAAATTTTCATACGTTTATTTAAGAAGTATTCGTCTTATATTTTCATAATATTCTAAGGTAACAAAAAACACCACTTTGCCGTGATGCCTTTTGTGGTGGACCAAGTCGAGACAGGTGGAAAACTTTTGAGTGGTTAGTAAAGGAGGTTTATTCCTTGCTAGACAATACCACTGAATATAGTATTTTCCGACAAGTTGAGTCTTTACCAAGGTGACAAACCGCCAATGTTTGGACTTGAAATTGAAATGGCTCGTCTAGGCTGACCTTGCCATAGCCTAGGGTGATGTGCGGATTGTAGTTTTCTAATATATCGATTTCTGGCCCTTTACGTTTCCAATATTCTCCCGCAGACGTCATGGTAGGCGGTTGTAAAAAATATTTAGGCCTGGCGTCGTAAGAAAAATATTTATCTTTGATTTTCTTAACTGCTTCTGTGTGGATATTTAGCAGATCTTCCGTTTTTTCTATTTTAAGCCCCGACATGATACGGTTGGGCGATTCGTATATTTCGATTTCTGAAGCCACCAAAGAAAGCGGTTTAAAATTTTGAGCAATATCATCAATATCTGCGAAAATCTTTTTCAAGTCCTCTTCATTAACAATGCCCATGGTTAGAGTTATGTGAGGCAGGCGATCTTTTGTATTTTGTCGATAATCTGAATCAACCTGCTTAAGCAGTTCTGTATTTAGTGCAATTGCTTTTCTCATTACTTCTTCGGGAGGTAACAAGACGATATCTAACGCCAATTTATTCATGGATAAATCATATCAAAAAACCGCCTATGCGGCGATTCTCTGTTGCGTGACACGTGCTATATGTTAGGTGAATATTTGGTGGACCCGAGGGGAATCGAACCCCTAACTCATCCATGCCATGGACGTATGTTACCGTTATACCACGGGCCCAAATTAATATTTTCGCTTATCAATACTAACATAACCACCTTGTTTTTTCAAGGGAAAATCGGTAGAATAAACGGGTAAATCTCCCCGTAGTTCAATGGATAAGAACAGGGACCTCCTAAGTCTCAGATGCCAGGTTCGACTCCTGCCGGGGAGACCAGAAACGGGCTGTAGCGCAGCTGGCTAGCGCGCGTCGTTCGGGTCGACGAGGTCGTGGGTTCAAATCCCACCAGCCCGACCAATAAAAATGTCTGACAACATTGAACGCTTTCAGATTTACGGTGCCGTATATGTGTTGCTCATTAAAAATGAGAAAATATTTTTATTAAGACGGGCTAATACTGGTTGGCAGGACGGCAAATATAATTTGCCAGCCGGCCACATTGAGGCAGGTGAGAAAGCAACCGATGCCGCCGCGCGGGAAGCTCTAGAAGAGGCAGGTGTTGAAGTTAATCCGAGTGACTTAGGCCTAGTGCATGTAATGTATAGACTTAACCCAGAGAAAGACAGAGTTTACGCTGATTATTTTTTTGTACCAAACACCTACCAAGGAGAACCTTCATTGCGGGAAACAGATAAAGCTGATGCGGCAGATTGGTTTGCCATAGCTGAACTGCCAGCAGAGACAATTGAGTATCTCAAAGTTGCTATTGAAAACTATCAAAAAGGAATTATTTTTTCAGAATTTGGCTGGGAGTGATATGGCGCATCGACGTCCAACTTTATACTTTGAAAAATTATTCTGGTCGGCAGGATGCAGATATATTGCCGGTGTTGACGAGGCTGGCGTGGCGCCATTGGCAGGTCCAGTCGTGGCGGCGGCCGTTATACTTAAACCCAGGAGCACCTTGCGCGAATTACCCAAGGTAAATGATTCAAAACTTTTGTCGCCTAAGGATCGCCAGCGGCTTTACGATGTAATAGTTCGGAAATGTGTTGATTACGGAGTTGGCGTCAGTAGTGTTTCCGAAATCGATTCCATAAATATTTTTCAAGCCACGCGCCAGGCCATGCGGCGCGCACTCGAACAGCTAAAAGCTGTAAATATCGCCCTTTTGGACGGGCCGCATTTGATTCCGGACTACAAGATTGTACAATGGGCTATTATAGATGGCGACGCCAAGATTGCCTCCATATCAGCCGCTTCGATCATCGCTAAAGTTACGCGGGATTTATTGATGGCTGATTTGCATGAACAGTATCCGGAATATGGGTTTGCCAAACACAAGGGCTACCCAACAAAGTTTCATATTGCCAAAATAAGGGAACTTGGCCCAACGCCAGTGCATCGAACGAGTTTTTTAAAAAAGATTTTATAAAGTAACTATTCTGGTGTTCTGCAGAACACCAGAATAGAAGAAAAGATATGAAACATTATAAGCAACTTGAAAGGTGGGTACGGGGGTTTTCTAATCATCGCCGTATTGAGATAATGTCGCTGCTGGACAAATCTCCGGAGCTGTCGGTGCTAGAGGTGACCGAGAAGTTAAATATTAACTTTAAAACTGCCTCAGATCATTTGAGACGTTTAGCCATCGCCGGCCTGGTTTTAAAGAGAAACGATGATAATTCCGTTCGTCATACGCTATCCGCACGCGGGAAATCTATTCTGAAGTTCTTGAGAACACTAGAATAGAATCGGGGTTGTATGCGAGAGCCGAATTCGCTAAAATAGACTGCACGGAAGGGTAGCCAAGTGGTTCAAGGCAGCGGTCTCGAAAACCGCGCCCCCTTACGGGGGCTCGTGGGTTCGAATCCCACCCCTTCCGCCAGAAATGAAATGAGACTCTCGGCTCGCCCGCCGCTTTTCGGGGAAATTTCAAGCCGTTAGGAAAATTGAGAATGACTTTGTGCAAAAGCCAAGCGTTCAGATGATAGCAAAAATCGCAAAAGCACTTAGTGCGTCAGTTGAAGACTTACTGAAATGAGCAACATACAAAAGCTACAATCTATCAACCCCTCAAACTACCAAGTTCTTGGTTCAGTTGATATTTCGACAGCCCAAGAAGTTGAAGACAAAGTTAAACTAGCTAAAAACGCGCAAAAAGAATGGGCTGGTTTAAGTATTGCCAATAGAGTGTCACTTTTGAAAAAAGCTTTTGAAGAGTTGAAAAAACAAAAAGTAGAATTTACTCTTTTGGAAACAAGAGAGATGGGAATGCCCATCAACGAAACTCTTATTGATTTTGACGCGACTTTTAATTATGCAAATTGGTACTTTGAAAATGCGGAAAAGTATTTAACCCCAGAAACCACTTTTGAGAACGACAAGGAAATCCACCAAGTTTTTCATGAACCAATAGGGGTTTCGGCCGTTATTGTGCCTTGGAATTTTCCTTTTGCTAATTTTGTTTGGGGCGTTCTCCAAA
>CAZSSD010000027.1:0-5117 GCA_964609765.1 uncultured Candidatus Saccharibacteria bacterium
CTCTCTGGTATATGGATAATATCGCCAACTCTATAGGCAAAATTTAAAGGCTACGAAGGCTGAATCGTTTCACTTAAACACGCCAAACCGTGTTTTTTTTGTTATTGACGAAAAGATGGTTATATTCTAATGTATGATTACATTGTTGTTCCTCGCAGGCTGGGGAACGGAGGAGTAATCACTCGAGTCTCGGAGGCACCTTATGGAATCGCCCTGGCTCATCGCTGCTGCGATCGTCGTGACGTTCTTCGCGGCCTGGCGGGCGTGGAGGTGCGTGCGGCTGGGCATTGGGCTGCTAACCGGGCCCTCCTCGTTCAGCGACGTCCAGAACCTGTCTTCGGCCGGTGCCGCGATCTATCAGGCGATGTTCTGGGTTCTGGCGGCTGTAGTCGCCGCAGCCGCTGCTGTGCTCACGTGACTCGCTTCGCCCCCGGCATCGCGCGCTTCGCGCGGTGACCGGGGGCGAGTCATTTCTGCAAAGCTTTTTTCATGCTAAAATTTAAGTGAGAGAGAAGCCGGCCGGTTGCATTGGCGGGCTTGCGACTGGAGGAACGATAGTTTCACACCACTCATCACTCCACAGCTCCTTGCTTCGGGAGGAATTGCGTATGGCTATGCGTTTTGGTCAGGTAGCACTGGTGTTCCTCGGCGCCGGTTGCGGCGCCGTCGTTGTGACCGTTCTTCGGGCCAGCGTGTCGTCGGGCGCGCGACCGCGCGAGCGCGAGCAGGAGCTGTGCCTACGGGCGCTCGATCGGGTACTTCGGAATCCACAGCCCTTGGATTTCGCGGACGGGCCGGACCTGTTGGAGGACATCATTCGCCGATGCTGCGAAGTCGGGATCAGAGAGCGCGATCTTCTGGCACAATTCCCCCGTCTTCGGCAGGGAGTGAGAGGAAACGGCCGCGCTGCGATGCCCGCGGGTGTGTGACATGTTTTTGCTTCCGGCTGCGCGAGCCTTTCCTCGCGCAGCCGGCCGCTGATGTTAAAATAGCGGAGAGCCTAGTATAATATAAGCATGGCAGATTTTAAAAAAGAATTTTTCAATTTAGTAAACGCCGCCGGGTCAATTTTAATCACCACCCACAAGGATCCCGACGGCGACGCGGTGGCTTCATTGCTGGCGGTTTACACAATTATTAAAGAAAGTTTTTCGGACAAGGCCGTGCGCGTAATGATTTCCTCGCCGGTCAGTTTCCGCTTTGCTTCTTTTGCCAATTTTGGCAAAATCGAATCGGTGGATGATATTGCCAACTATTTAGATCAGTTTGATCTGGCTGTTTTTGTGGATGGCAACTATGATCAGCGTTTTACCAATGACCCGGAAAAATTTAGGCAGTTTGCGGGCAAGCGGATTTTTATTGATCACCACCCCGACAAAATTGAAAAATTTGATCTCAAATACATGGATGAGAATGCCTCTTCCACTTCGGAACTGATTTACTTCCTGTTGGTTGACCAAGACCGCAAAGTTTCCAAAGCCTTGGCCGAGTCTCTTTTAATGGGTTTGCTTTCCGACACCGGGAACCTGCGCTATGTCGGCCACCACGAAGGGCAGGTCTTTTTGATGGCCAAGAAACTGGTGGAAGACGGAGAGATCAATGTTGATGAGCTAACCGCCCGTTTTTCCACATATAGCACGCCCGTTTTTCAGGTTTTGCGCGAATTTATCAAAAATACACAAATCGAGGAAATTGCGGGCTGGCCAAAATTTTTGTATTCGCATATCACGCCGCAGTTTGCGGATGAAAATAAATTTACGGTTCTGGAAACCGAGGAAGCGGCCGGCATCTATACTGATTTTTTGCGGGCCCTCGAAGAAGCGCCCTGGGGTTTTGTGGCTCGAAATTATAACGACATTGTTAAGGTTAGTTTCCGCAGCCGGGCCGGCAGCGTAAACGTGAGAGACGTGGCCGAAGGCCTCAAGCGGGGCAGCGGCCATATGCATTCAGCCGGCGCAAAATTTGCTCACGCGTCCGGCCAGCCGTTTAGCGTGGCCGAGGCTTTAGATGAAATCAAAGATTGGCTAAAAAATAATACCGCAACTTTTGCCGATTAAATGGAATTGGCTTTACTCATAATTCTTTTAATACTCACGGTTTGGATAGGGGCGCCGCTTTTGCGCGGCGCTCCTTTTGTACCCACCGATCGCAAGCATGTAGAGGTAATGCTGCGTCTGGCCCAAGTAGGCCTGGGTACAAAATTAGTTGATCTGGGTTCAGGCGACGGACGTATTGTTATTGCGGCAGCCCGTTTAGGGGCCGAGGCCGTGGGCATTGAGGTTAATCCGATTTTGGTAGTCATTTCGCGCTGGCGGATCAAAAGGGCCGGTGTTCAAGATAGGGCTAAAGTTTATTTGAAAAATTTTTGGCAGGCTGATCTATCCGAGTTTAATGTCATTACCCTTTTTGGTATAGGTAAAATAATGCCGAGGCTTGAGAAAAAATTTTTAGCCGAACTCAAACCCGGTGCCAAAGTTGCCTCTTTTGCCTTTCAATTTCCGAACTGGCCCGCGAGTGTTAAGGAAGAATCAGTCTATCTTTATGAAAATCTACGTTAAAGCTTATCCGAAGTCTAGGCTGGAAAGCGTTGAGCGGGCGGATGAAGAAAGTTTTAAGGTATATATCAAGGAACCGCCCGAAAAAGGCAAGTCCAACCGGGCTATTATTAAATTACTTGCCCGGCATTTTAATGTGCCTTCGAGCCGCGTGAAGATTTTAGCCGGCCACACGGCCCGAAACAAAATTATTGAAATAATTGGCCTTTAGAAAGAATTTTCAGTACAATACGTCTTATATTATGAAAGACAGGATGCCCGAAAACGAAGCGCAGTTTATGAAAGTGTATGAAAATTACGCGGACGGAATTTTTCGATATTGCCTATTTCGGGTATGGGATAAAGAGTTGGCCCGCGATCTCACCCAAGAGGCCTTTTGCCGAGCTTGGTCTGCGCTCAACGATGGCAAGCAGATTGATAATTTAAGAGCATTTGTATATAAGGTCGCCCGCAATTTGATTATCGACAATTCAAGAAAGCGAAAGGACATGTCGCTCGATCAAATGTTAAATGACGCTAAAATAAATCCCCCCGCCACACCGGCCGACAAAATTGAGAGTTATGTGGATGGGCGTTTGTTATTGCGTTCTTTGGAGCGGTTGGATGAACAGTATAAAGAGGTTGTAATGCTTAGATATATTGAAGAAATGACGCCGGCCGAAATTGCCGAAGTGCTGGGGGAAACGCCAAACGCCGTATCAATTAGAATTAATCGCGGCATTAACAAACTTAAAGAATTTTTAAACAAGCATGACTAATCTTGAAGACAATTTAAAAAACTTAAAAAATATTCGTTTAAGCGAAGCAGACCGTGCGCAAATGAAGCGCAATCTTTTAGCATTCATACAAGATGGCGAAAGAGAAGGCGCTCTGGCGCGTCATATTGGGTGGAGGGAGAAATTTGCAAGAATATTAACCCCAAGGAAATTCTCTATGCCAGCAATTATCGCAGCCCTTGTCATTTTACTTTCCGGCGGCACCGCCGTGGCCGCGAGCAGCTCACTGCCCGGCGACGCCCTTTACTCCTTTAAGACCGGAGTAAGCGAAAAAATGGTCGCCGCTCTAAAGGCTTCGCCGGAGGCCAAGGCCGAATTCGGCCTAAAGCTTGCCGAGAAGCGTTTGGAAGAGGCGGAAAAGTTAGCTGTCGAAGGCAAACTTGATACCGAACTTGTTACGCAAATGGAAGCCCGTTTTGACGCTCACGAAGAGCGCATGCAGGCCGTTATTGAAAAATTAGAAGGAAGCGGCAAAACCGAAGCGGCCGCCCGTTTGAGCTCCAATATGGAAGCTATGCTCAAGGCCCATGATGAAATCGTCGCTCGTTTGAACGCTAAAATTGAAGCAGGCGAAGACTTGGTTGCGTCTGAAGTCATAGGCGGTTTGCACAGCATTGTTAAAGACAGGCTGGCAATAAGCAAAGAGCTTCGTATCGAAAAAGAGGCCAAAATTAAGACTGAATTTAAGGCCGAAGCGGCCGCCAATGTGAAAGCCATGGCCCAGCATAAAATAGATGTGGTAACTCAATTCGTGGCTAAGGCTGAAATTGATGGCAAGGTAAGCGCTGAAGCTATTGCTCAAGCTAAGGCTGATTTGAAAGCCGCTGCCGATTTAATGGCCGAAGGCAACGCCAAACTTTCTGCCGGTGCCAATGCCGAAGCATTCGCGAAATTTATGGCCGCGCACCGCGAGGCCCAGGAAGCCCAAAAAGTTTTACGGGCTCG
Source organism: uncultured Candidatus Saccharibacteria bacterium (assembly GCA_964609765.1). GTDB lineage: Bacteria > Patescibacteriota > Doudnabacteria > UBA920 > 2-02-FULL-46-11 > CAZSSD01. Next base: position 4,277 of record CAZSSD010000027.1, read on the forward strand.
TGGCGAACTAAAATTAGACATGCACAACGGCTTAATGCCCGGCAGCATGATGAAGAGCAGAATTGAATCTAGGGCTGAAGTTAAATCTGATAATAACAATGACGATGACGGCGACGCAAAAGTAGAAAGCAAGACCGAGGTCAAAGGCGAAGTTAATCTCTCTCTATAACAACGGATTCTACGATTGATACACCGTCAAAACCCGCCGATAAGGCGGGTTTTGATTAATTGCACAATGTTCGCAGGAAGTCCGGCAGCCCATCATCACGGGATGCCGGACTTTTTAATATTCTACTTTTTCATGCTATGGCATGAATTTGTAGAATAATTTTAATTGCTTTTAAAATTGTTATTTGACGGAGGCGGTTTTTTGTTTTATTGTATAATGTTTACAGATCCCAAGGCTTTGGGCCGCGGCGCTTCCGGCGGAGAACGGGGAGCAATGGAAAAGGGGGCTTCCATGGCAGAGGTGAATCTGGCCAAGATGGCGCTCGGCACACTCCTGTGGGATTTATGGCTCTTCACCTATGAGTGCGGCGAGGCCAACGAGGCCGCGCACCACGCGGAAAGAATCGATGTTCGTCCTCTCGAGGAGCGTGCTCGGAGTATCTGTGCGGAGATTGAGCGGCGGTTCGCAGAGCAAACCGCCAAAATCGAGGCGCTTGAGGGCGCGCTTTCCAATCTACACCCACGGTCCGCGGGCGATAGCGCCGAGAGTCTCAACGCTCGGCTCGATCAGCTCGCGGTCCAGGTCGAAGAGCTTAGTCACCGGGTCGACGCGCTTGCTGAGCGGCTCGTGGCGCACGAGGACGACAACCCTCGGTTCGACTGACAAGGCCGA
>CAZSSD010000027.1:5217-9985 GCA_964609765.1 uncultured Candidatus Saccharibacteria bacterium
CCCATGGCCACCTGAACCGGAGGACGATCATGTCGACGGATTTGCTTGCCAAGTTTGTGGAGGGCCGGGTCGAGGCGGTGTTGGTGATCCTGCCGCGCCCATCGCCCGAGGAGCTGCAAGGTTGGGCGCGCGCGCAATGGCTCAGGGGGCGCGCTGAAGAGATCGCCGAGTTCCTGCGGGCCGCGCTGGGAGAAACCGTCGCCGACATAGTGGGCGAGATGCTTGTAGCGAAGGGAATAAGTGGAAACCTCACCTCGTCCGACCCCGACTAGGGAGGACATCATGACCGCGCAACGCGAACGTTCGCCGCCGGAAGCCGCTGTGCTTTTCGGCGGCTTCTTAGTATACGAGAGGTTATTTTATATATTTAATATTTAGATATAATTGTTTTATACCACAAAAAACGCATATGCGTTTTTTGTGGTATGTGGTATTTTGAATCTATTTGAATTTAATTGTTTTAGTTTATAGTGTTTTTTATTTTGGTTTGTTCTTTGTTGTTCACAGGAAGTCCGACATCCTTTAAATAGATGTCGACTTCGGTAACTTCGGTAGTATGCTAAAATAAGTTCATGGCCAGTCATAATATTGAAAAATTTTTAGATTATCTTAACGCCGAATATGTCAAGCTTCATTCTAAATATGAAGAGCTTTTTTGGATTTCTTACATGGGTGATCATTCGGTTGACGTGCAAATGAATAAAGCCATGCACGCGCGGGATTCTTTTGCCGCCAATGAAAAATATTTAGCCCAAGTAGAAGGCTTTTTAAAAACAGCTAAGGGCAAATTAAGGGAGCGTTTGAAATATTGGCAGCTTTATTTTGGCAAATACCAGGTACCCCCGAATCTCAAAGAACTGAAAGCCGAAATTGCCAAGCTTGAATCTAAAATTTTGCAAAAGAGGGCCAAACAAAAAGAAGGCTACGTCGATCCTAAAACTCGCAAATTTGTCAAAGCCTCGCATATAAAAATGCGCACCATGATGCGCACTAACGCGAACGAAAAAATCCGCCGCGCTTGTTTTGAGGCGGACGAAAAACTTTCGACCAATGTTTTAAAAGAATATATCGAGCTTGTTAAATTGCGAAACGCCTATGCCAAGACTTTAGGCTACGCGGATTTTTACGATTTCAAAACCCATATTGAGGAAGGCATGGGTAAGGCGGAAGTATTCAAAATATTTGATGAAATTTTTGAGAAAACAAAATGCGCGTTTAAGAACGTGCGCGAAATGGAAAAGAAAATGCCGGGTCTGCGCAAGCCCTGGAATTTTAGTTTTATGTTGTCCGGTGATTTTACGAAAGAGGAAGATCCTTATTTTCCGTTTGATGAAGCAGTGTTGCGCTGGGGACAATCTTTTGCCGCTTTGGGCATAAATTTTCAGGGTGGTATTTTGCAGCTTGATCTCTTGGATCGCGAAGGCAAATATAATAACGGTTTTTGCCATTATCCGGCCGTAGTCCATTATAAAAACGGCAAACGCATTCCCGGTGCCTCCAATTTTACAACCAATGTTGTTTACGGGCAGGCGGGTTCCGGTCTGCAAGGGTATGTTACGCTTTTTCATGAGGGCGGCCACGCCGCCGATCGGCTCAACTGCACGCAGCGAGAGGTGATTTTAAATACCGAATATCCGCCAGTCTCTACGGCCTGGGCCGAAACGCAAAGCATGTTTATGGATACACTTTTTTCCAGTATTGAATGGAAATCGCGTTACGCCAAAAATAAAAACGGGCGAATTTATCCATTTGATCTGTACGTGCGCAAGGCGCGCAAGCTGCATCCTGTGGTGCCTTTGGATATGATGTCGATTATGTTCGTGACAAATTTTGAAAGACAAATTTATGAAACCGGAAATTTAACGGCCGCGAAAGTGACCGCCATAGCCAAACGGGCTTATCGGAAATATTTCGATCTTAGTGAAGAGTCTTTATTGGCCTTGCAAATTCCGCATATCTACTCTTGGGAATCCGCTTGTTCTTATCACGGTTATGGCCTGGCCGAGTTGGCGCTTTGGCAATGGCGGGATTATTTTTATAAAAAATACGGCTACTTGGTGGACAATGCCGATGTCGGCAGAGAAATGACCAATATGTGGCGATTGGGTTCGTCTAAAACTTTTGCGGAAATGGTAAAATTGGCTACCGGCAAAAAATTATCCGCCCAAGCGTATTTAGCTGAAATTATGAGAAGTTTACCGGCTAAAATTGCTTTAGCGAAGAGGAAAATAAAACACATGCAAAGCGTGCCTAGGTTTACCAAAAAAGTTGACTTAAACGCTTTGGTACGGTTGGTTGATGGTAAAAAAATAATAGCCGACAATAGCCGCGGCTTTGAACAAATGGTCAAAAAGTACGCTAAGTGGCTTAATGATACCGAATAATTATTCTACTAAACCATGCTATTGCCTAATTTAGTAGAATATAAATAACTCCCCTAAAAAGCGGAGTGTATAATCGACACTATAACGAGATTGAATGTCGATAAATGTGGGTTTAATTAGGCGGTTTGGAGTTTTTTAGCGCGGGTTTTAATGCAGCGGGTGCAGGCTTTGACGCGTTTGCCGTCTACTTTTAACCATTGCAAATTTGGTTGCAGACGCACATGAGTTGGCTGCATGGAATGGCTGCGCTTAGTAACTTTGTTGTAAGATTTATCGCAAATTGTGCAAACTCGGGCCATAAAATATGCTATATTAATAAGTAATGAGACAGTCAGCCGTTCTATTTTAATATAGTTAAGTCCTTTTGTCTAGCCTAGCTTGAATTCCCAATGACCAATTCCCAATGTCCCTGCCGCCTGCCATTAGGCAGGGCAGGCAATGAATGATCAAAATCCTAATGACCAATTGGGATTTAAATCATTCGGACTTGATTGGGGTTTGGACATTGGGGATTGGAAATTATTAAAATGGATTTTTTAAATACTGATTTTAATATTTTGGAAGCGATCATCTGGCTAGTGGTTGTCTTTTTGTCGATTGCTTTTCATGAATACTCCCACGGCTGGGCCGCTAACCAGTTGGGCGATGATACCGCGGAAAGAGAGGGCCGCCTAACCTTAAATCCAATCAGCCATATTGATGCCGTGGGCTCAATCATTTTACCGCTGTTTCTATTTTTAATTGGCTCGCCATTTTTGTTTGGTTGGGCTAAGCCTGTGCCCTATAATCCAAATAATTTAAATAACCGGCGCTGGGGACCGGCTTTGGTGGCTCTGGCCGGACCGGCGGCCAATTTTTTAATCGCTCTTTTTGCCGCGCTTATTTTTAGGTTTATTTATAGGGGAAGCTTCGGCGGTTTTGCTTCGGTGGCGGATGCGGATGTAAATGTTATCCAGTTCTTCGCCCTTTTAAGCATTATTAACATCAGCTTGGCAGTGTTTAATTTGATTCCGGTACCGCCGCTTGATGGCAGCAAGATTTTATCAGCCGTATTACCAAGGCTTGGCCGCGAGATTTTCGATTTTTTGGAGAGAGTGGGTCCTATTTTTATATTTATTATTTTCATTTTTGCCTTTTCGGCCATCTCGCCGTTTTTAGGAAAGATAATTTTCGGAATTTTTAGGTTTTTGACCGGCGTTTAGCGTTCCCGGGGTCGGATCCGTGGAGCGCCGGGGAACCGCGGGGAATGAGGAAAATGAGCAGCCGCAGGGCTGCTTTTGCTTATTTTTAGGCAAGTTCTTATAATATACCTACATTGCGGGTTGGCGTTCACACCGTCCCGTTCCCAGAGGAGGCCACATGCACAGGAAAAGGCATCATCCGCCGGTGATACACACAAACCAGGCGGACAAGGTGGTGATCGCGGCCCACGCCGCTGGCATGCGCGAGGGTGGCCGGGCCCGCGCGACAATCGCCAATCTGCGCCGCGCGGCTAGCGCTTCGGGTGCCGGCCAGGGGATCCTCGTGGTCTTCTGCCACAGCACGACGCGGATCGATGAGGTCATCGAGGCGGGTAGCGGACCCGCCTTCGACGAACTGCCGCTCGAGCTCAACTCGTACCAAGTGGTTTTCGACGGCGTGGAGATCGACGTCGCGGAGATCCCGGTGGGCTACTTCTTCAACCTGAACGGCGTGGAGATCGACATTCAGGACGGCGTGCTCACGATCGCGGATCCGGCGTACGCCGAGGCACAGGCCGCGGCGGCGCAGGCGCCGGGCGAGGCAACCATGGACTCGGATGAGCTCGCGCTCGACGAGCTCGACCGCGCTGCCGCGCTTCCCGGCATCGAGTGCCACGGGTTCGAGCAGCCGACGACCAGGCTGAGCGACTGCACCGGCTTCGAGCCGACGACCAGCGGCGCGGACGATGATCCGACGGCCGACGAGGACAACACGGCCGAGCTCATGGCCATCGGCGTGATCTAGCCGCGGCCGCGGCGCTACCGTTCTGATGCCAACCGCAAGGCAGGCGGCTCCCCCGAGGAGCCGCCTGCACCATTTCTACTATTTAATTGACACGATTCGCTAAATTGTCTATACTGCCGTTACACGGATTAAAAGAATATTGAGGCTATCAACGGATTGCTCAAATTGCTGCTAGAGCACCCCTGGGGTGTTTTTCATTTGTTAGAAAAGTTAAACTCTAAATCCCAAACCCTAAATCCTAAATAAATTCCAAATCTCAAATTAAAACTTTAGGATTTAGAAATTAGAATTTAGAATTTGGAGCCTAAGAACCTGCCCGCGGCGGGCAGAACCTTGCGGCGAGAGGTTTCAGCCTTCGGCTGACCTTCGGAGCCCCAAGGCGCCGTAAGCGACATTTA
>CAZSSD010000028.1:0-9695 GCA_964609765.1 uncultured Candidatus Saccharibacteria bacterium
GTCAAAGCCGGCGGCAGTTATACCGTTAATGTTACTTATTACCAGCAGCCTTTGGCCTGGGTTTCGGCTTCTGGCCGCCAGGGCGCGGTAGATTTGTCTTGGGAAAAAATTGAGTATGTTAACGACTATCAAAACACGGTTGCCAAAACTTACATTATCCATCGGGACGGCCAGTGGAAATGGGAAGTTCAGCATCCGGTGACCAGCTGGACCGATAATACCGTAGAGGGCGGCAAGAGCTACACTTACACTGTTTATTGGCGAAACCAAAACGGTACTGATTCGCCGGGCGCCAGCGCCAGCGCCAGCGTGCCGACACCGCCGCCCGGCGATAAAACTCTAACAGTTAGCGTTAATGGCAGCGGCGCTGTGACAAGCGACCCGAGCGGCATTAATTGCGGCAGTGACTGTTCGGAAAGTTATGCGCATGACAAATCTGTTAGGCTTAATCCCGCCGCTTCTTCCGGCCATTCTTTTAGCGGCTGGAGCGGCGCTTGTTCGGGCACCGGCAGCTGCACGGTCACGATGAATGAAGATAAAAGCGTTACAGCCACGTTTACGCAAAACGCGACGCCAAAAGCTACTTTGTCCGTCACTATCACCAGCGGCAGCGGCACGGTCAGTGGGCCGGATAATTTTAGTTGTTCAAGCGGCACTTGCACCAAGGAATATAATCAGGGCACCGGTGTTTCTTTAACTGCCGCCCCGGCCAGCAATTATCAATTTAGCGGCTGGAGCGGCGCTTGTTCCGGCACGGGCAGTTGTACGCTCACTATGTCTGACAACAGAAGCGTTAGCGCCGCTTTTTCGTACGTTCCGCCGCCGCCCAGCACGCTTGCCACGCCAAGCATCAGCAATAATTTAATTTGCAACGGTACTAGTCCGCAAATGGATGTGGCTTGGGACGCCGTGGCCAATGCCAATAATTTTTCTTTGGATAGGGCGGTAGACGGCGGTTCTTTTACGGCCTACGCCTATGCCGATGCCGGACTGTTTACATTGTCTGGCGGCAAGTATCATTACTACGATCCGGGCACTGAATCAGGCAAGGGCATATCCCCGGGCCACCGTTATAAATACAGAGTTAAGGCTAATGCTTCGGGCTGGACATCGTCTGATTGGAGCAGCGCTAGCGAGGAGCGGCTGGCAACCTGCGGGGAAACGGCGCAGACCGCGAGCGTCACCGTGCGCGCTCAAGACCAAAGCGGTAATTTTGTCACCGGGGTCTCTTATGTTTTAACGGCCTGCCGAAGCGAATGGTCAACCTCGGGCTCCACTGCCGGCACCCACTCCGTGCAAACGCAAAGCAGCGGCTGTACTTATACCGTGACCGCCACAACTTTTCCCTCGGGTTACAACTTTGATTCGTATGACCCAAGCAGCCAGATGGTCACGCCTAATAATTCTTATATTTATACCATAAAGGTGCGTGGCGGAGGCAGCACTGACAACCAGAATAACAACCAAACAAATAATCAGACTAATCAAAGTGGCGACCAGACTGATAATCAAACACCACCACCCACTCCTCCTCCACCCCCGCCACCGCCACCGTCCTCTACTACGCCCCAATGCCGCGACGGATCAGATAATGACAGCGATGGTTATAAAGACTATCCGGCCGATCCGGGTTGCAGCGGATTAGATGATACTGACGAGTATAACGCGCCCGCGGCGCCGCCAACTACGGCCACCGTTAATGTTAAAGCTTACTTTCCGCGCTGGTTTGGCTGGGAAGATTTAGAGACGAGTTATACCTTAAGCGGCTGCGTCCAGTTTTACGGCGGCGGCGGCGGACAGCGCTACAATGGCAACGCGCCGGGCAGCATTACGGTTAACACCGAACAGGGCGGCTGCTTGTTCTGGATTTCAGATGTCGGCTATAAGCATATTTACTACGGCTGGTATACAGGCTCTGATTCGCCAAGTTATAATTCTAACACCGGTTACCTGACCGTTTCTCCGGGCGGCAATTATAACCTCAATATTTATTTCCAGTACCGCGGGCCCGACGCGTATAAACCCGGCAAGCCGACCGCGAGTTTTTCCTGCATCGGTTTTCCGCCGGCTTCGCCAAACATTACATTAAGCTGGAATCCGGTCGGCGGCAGTGATTATAAATATGTAGTTGAGCACTCCGTTTCCGGCAGCGTCTTTGACGTGGGTTCAGCCACGCAATGGACAGACCCCAGCCCGCCCTACAATCAAAACGTTTCTTATCGTGTAGCTACTTACCTTGGCAAGTCTATGAAAGGAGACACCACCACCTCTACTTGGAGCGACAGTTCGAATAGCGTGGTCCCAAATTGCGACGCCACGGTTAAGGTGCAAAGCGACCAAACAATAAGCGGCCTGTCTTGGACGCTCACGGAAATAGGCAATCAGGTTAACGCGCAGGCAAACCAGGTTTACGCTTATACCGCCCGCCCGGCCTCGGCCGGCAGCACCTACATTTTGACCCCGGCCGCCGTTCAAAATTTGGATTCGGACGTGCAGTTTAAGTTAAACGGCGGCGCTCTGCAGTCGGGCAGCAGCGTAGTCATAACGCCGGGCAGCACCCTGGAGTTTTTCGTAACCTATGCGTCAGCCTCGACGCGCCGGGCCACCGTTATTGTTGTTTCTAATATGGCGACAACCTGGTCAATAAGCCCTTCCGGCACGGGCGGCTGCGTTATTTATAATGGCACCAGCAACGCCGCCAACCCATGCGTCGTAAATCCGGGCCCGAGCGGCACAGCTTATACTGTTGATGCTTCGGAAAAGGCGGGTTACAACAAATCGGTTTTTTACACGCACGATAGGGGCGGGCAAGTGGTTACGGATACGGCCAGCCAAGTAAACCTGCGCAATGGCGATAGGGTTCAGTTTGGCATAAGTTACGTGCGAAACAGCAGTTTTGATTTATCTCTCTGGGCTTACCCAACCAGTATTTTAAAGGGCGATTACGCGACCATTTATTGGCAGACGACCGACGCCAGCTGCAGCGTTTCGCCGGCCCAGCAGCAGCCCGGCTGGTCCGCGGGCGGGTACCCGGTGCGCGGCAGTCTTATTGTTCGGCCGCAGTCTACGACCACTTATAGCTTAAGCTGCACAAGCGGCGGCACGACCCTTACTCGGTCCGTGACTGTAAACGTAGATGATTTTGAGGCCCCGGGCTTTAATCCGGCCGTGGCCAGCGAACGCTGTGAGCAAGTCACTATTACTATTCGGGACAATTCAGAAGAAGAAGACCGCTTTTTGCTCTACCGCGACCGCGATAGCAATTACAACGGCAACGAAACAGTGGTTGCTAATTTGGAAACCATAAGACCTTCCGCGCGAACCGGAGCCCAGAATCCGTATTATGATTCTAATCTTGAACCTGGCGCTTATTACTACCATGTGGTTGCAAAAAGGGATTCGGATGGGGTGACTTCACCCGCGGGTACTTCCGGTATTGTCAACGTGGCTGAGTGCGAACCCAATTTGAGCGGAACTTCTATTCGTATTAAAGAAATTATCCGAGGGGCTGCTACTGTGCCATATCAAAGCGGCAGTCGCATCAGAAACGGTGATATATTAATTATGGAACTCACTATCAGAAATACGGTTGATACCGAGGCGAAGCGTATTAGTACCGCGAGCAGGCTAAGCGGGAATTTAAAGCTGACAACGGCCGATTCCGACGTCGTGGCTGTTTCGACCAATAGCGATTCGTTTATCAGAAAAGCCTATACCTACAGCGGCGATAACCTTAATATACCGAGCGCCGGTAATTTGGGTGACCTGCGCGATGGGGCTTTAACTTTGCGTTTTAAAGTAAGGGTGGAAAGCGGCAAGGTCGGCGTAAGCTCTTTTGACAGAATAAACGTGAATGGCGTGGTCAGCTACACGTATAACAACACGCCTTTGCAAATTCCGTATGATACTGGGCAGCTTTTAGTGTATTTGAAGACAGCCGAGCCGGTGCAATTTCAGGAAAGGGGCAATTAATAATTCATTATTAACTTTAATATTATGGAGCAATCAACCGCTAAAAAGATATTACTTCTGCTCGTATTTTTGCTCATAATTGTCGGCATTGTCTATTTACTGGCCGGCGGCAATTATCTGCAGAAAAAGACCCAGGACGACACCGCCGTCGGCGGCGGCGTTAAAGTGGATTATGTGAACTTGAATGAAACGAAAGATGGGGCAGATAAGCTGCCAAAAGGTTTGCCCGCGGGTATTCCGATAGAGACCGAAGAAGTTACCGAAAGTTACACTGCCAACTACCAGGATCCGCTGGCGACCCAATACACGGTTACGTTCCGCACATCTAAATCGGTCGATGCAAAGTATAAGGAGTACGTAGATTATCTTACGGCCGAGGGTTATCAAATAAGTGAAGGCGACAAGAACGCGCCTGTTAAAACCCTGCAGGCAACCAAGGCCAACGACGACTTTTTGGCAGTCATAAGCAAACAGGGGAGTTATACGCAGGTTCAATTAGGCTATTTGGACAGGCCATAGGTTCGCATAGCGCGTAACGCATAGCGCGTAACGCGTATCATATAGCGCGTATCGTTAGGATTCTATCAAAGCCGCTGTAGTCTTTTTTAAGACTTAAGCGGCTTTTTGGCAAGGATTTTTTAGCGATCTTTTTTATTGTTTCGTTCTGCTGTGCACCAATTTCTAAGATAAGAATGTCTCCGGCCGCGGCGATTTGGGAAAATTGCTTGATAAGTTTTTCTATTAAAATCAGCCCCTTTTTGCCTCCGAGCAGAGCTTTTTTTGGTTCAAAGCCAAGCTCTCGCCGCCTTAACTCCTGGGGCGTGAGGTAAGGAAGATTGGCGATTACGAGCAGGGGTCGTTTTAGTCGGGGTCGGATCCGTGTAAGTCCCCTGGATCCGACCCCGAGACCGAGAGCTGACAGTAAATCACTCTTCATAAATTTGACGGGATAATTTTTGCCCAGAATTTTACGGGCATTGAGTTTGGCGATTTGTAGTGCCTTAGTTGAGATATCCGTTCCGGTTAAATTTGGCATTTGGTTGCGATCGCGCGAATTTGCCAGATTATTGGCTATGGCTATTATGATGGCGCCCGAACCCGTGCCAACATCAACGACATCGCATAACGCATAACGCGAAACGCGTAACAATTTTAAGGCTTCATCTACCAGCATTTCTGTTTCGGGGCGGGGGATTAAGACATCTTTATTCACTTTAAGTTTCAGGCCGAAGAATTCTGTTTGTCCCACCAAATAAGCAAAAGGCTCACCTTTCTGCCTACGGGCCAGCAGCTTCTTGAAAATTGAAAATTGAAAATCAGAAATTTTTTTATTGGGGTGCGCATACAAAAAAGCGCGCTCTTTTTTGAGAACAAAGGCCAATAATAAATCAACCTCGAATTCGGGGCTGAATACATGATTATGCAATTTAAGATAGCCGGACTGCTGAAGTTCCCTGATTGTCATTTTAGAAAATTATACAAAAAGATGTATATACATTAAAAAGTATAATTTATACGTTTTCCAGATTTTCGAGTTTTTCTTTTTCGTCCAGGGCCCGCAATTTTTCTAAAATTTCATCGATATCGCCGTCCAGTTTGTTGGGAATCTGCTGGAAATTTTCGTTCAGCCGATGGTCGGTGATTCTGTCCTGCGGGAAATTGTAAGTTCTGATTTTGTCGCTGCGCTCGGCGCCCTTAATTTGGCTGCGGCGGTTTTCTCGCAATTCTTTATCCTTAATTTCAGCATAATGGGCCGCCACCCGGGCCCGCAAGACGCGCCAGGCCTTTTCGCGGTTTTGCGCTTGCGAGCGCTCGTCCTGGCATTGGGCGGTAATGCCGGTGGGTAAGTGGACCATGCGTACGGCCGAATAGGTGGTATTGACCGATTGGCCGCCGTGCCCGCCGGCAGTGGTGGTTTCTATCTTAACTTCTTTTTGGTCAAGATCGAATTCGGTTTCCGGGAGCAGCGGCAAAACAGCCACGCTCACGGTCGAAGTGTGTACGCGTCCGCTTTTTTCGGTATCGGGCACTCTTTGCACGCGGTGTACGCCCCCCTCATACTTTAAGCGGCCATAGGCGCCATCGCCCCTTATTTCGATAATGGCTTCTTTAACCCCGCCCAATTCTGATCGGCTTAAGGTGTCGATTTCCGTTTTAAAGCCCATCCGTTCGGCGAATCTGGTATACATACGCAGGAGCTCGGCCGCAAAAAGGGCCGCCTCATCGCCGCCGGTACCGGCCCGTATTTCCAAAATAGCCGGCGCGTCTTCGCGAGGGTCTTTGGGGATAAGCAGTTTTTTTAATTCCTGATCGACTTCGGGTATCCTGGCTTCCGCTTTTTTGATCTCCTCGGTGGCTAAGTCTGCCAATTCGGCATCACCGCTTTTGACAATGGCCTCATTTTCAGCCAGTTCTTTTTTGAGCGTTTCTAATTCCTGAATTTTTTCCATAATCCGGGCAAGCACAACATGCCGGCGCGTCAGCTTTTTAATTTCGGCTGGATTGGTAACGCGGGTGAGTTCGTCGGTAATTTGGCTGTATTCTTTTTTGAGGCTGTTTAAGTATTGAGGGTCCATAAATTTATTATACCTCTCGTAAGAAAATTAAAAAGACGAGTTTGAACAAAACCTCGCCTTTTTAATAATAACTTTAAGCTTCCTGCTTCTTAACACGCGGTTTTTTGGCAGAAGCTGGTTTAGCCTGGGAAGCGCGGGCCTTAAATCTTTCTACGCGTCCTCGGGTGTCCACCAATTTTTCTTCGCCGGTGTAATAGGGGTGGCAGGCCGCGCAAATTTCGACCTGCGTTTTAGGCAGGGTCGAACCGGTGACAATCTGGTTTCCGCAAGCACAGGTAATTACGGCTTGGCTATGATATTGTGGGTGAATGTCTTTTTTCATCCCGTACAATTACCTCGATAAATCTTAAAGTTCCGTGTTCGACTGTAAGATATGAGGTTTTTAGTAATTATTGCTTAAAACTGACCGTACAACTTCTAGCGATTAAGATTTCAGGGGAACCCCGGTAGTAGAACCTATGGTTCACTACGGGGCTAGGCAATCGAGGAAGCTGTACGGGATTTCGTACCGACTTATTTTATCAGATCCATTGTCTCTTGGCAAGGGACAGATCCTGTGCTATAGTAGGGAAGCTTTATCATTTATTTCCCATACCTGCTGTACTTTACGACCTTGGCTTAGATAACGGTTCTAGGCTTTAAGTAAGGGATGATAGCGGTAGAGGCGCAAAGGACATATGAAAGATATATCTTTGGTGGACCTGTTAAAAGCAGGCGCTCATTTTGGTCATAAAAGTTCACGCTGGAATCCCAAAATGCGGCCGTTTATCTATGGTCACCGCAACAGCATTCATATATTCGATTTAGAGAAGACAAAAGAGCGTTTAAAAGAGGCTCTGCAGGCGACCCGTGAAGCTGTCGCCAAAGGAGGCATCGTCCTTTTTGTCGGTACTAAAAAACAGGCCAAAGAGGCCGTCAAAGCGGCCGCCGAAAATTGTGGCATGCCTTATGTCACGGAAAGATGGTTGGGCGGAACTTTTACCAATTTCAAGACCATCCAGAAGTCCATGAAGAAGCTTGAAAAGTTGGAGGCTTTGAAGCAGTCGGAGGATATCGAGTCCTATACCAAAAAGGAACGGCTGCTTATGGACCGCGAGATTGAAAAGCTCAAAAGGCTTTTCTCGGGAGTAGAGACCATGAAAACCATGCCTAATTTGGTTTTTGTGTTGTCCTCGCAACATGACCATATTGCCGTGAGCGAAGCAGTCAAGATGAAGATTCCGGTGACGGCTGTCGTCGATACCAATGCTGATCCGGCCGGTATCGCCTACGTTATCCCCGGCAATGATGATTCTGTTCAGGCCATCGGCCTTTACGCCAACTTGATGGCCGACGCTGTTAACGAAGGCAAAAAAGCCGCTGTTGCTGCACTCGCCGCTGTGCCTGCGCAAGCCGTCCCGGCGCCTGTCTCTAAATAAACTAAGTAAAATCAATTGTAATGTCAGATATTTCTTTAGACCTAATTAAGGTTTTGCGTGAGGAAACCGGTGCCGGCATGATAGACGTGCGCAATGCCCTGACCGAGGCCGGCGGGGATAAGAGCAAAGCCATTGAGATACTTCGCAAAAAAGGTTTATCGGCACGCGCCAAGAAAGCCGAACGGCAAACAGGCCAAGGCCTGGTCCATGCCTATATCCATGCCGGCGGCCGCGTTGGTGTTTTAATTGAAGTCAATTGCGAAACCGATTTTGTGGCGCGCACCGACGATTTTAAAGCCTTGGTGGCGGATTTGGCTATGCATGTGGCCGCGGCCGCCCCTTTATATGTGCGGGAGGGGGATGTACCGCCTGAAGTTTTGGAAAAGGAAAAGGAAATCGCAGCCGAACAGAGTAAGAGCGCCGGAAAGCCGGCTGAAGTTGTGGCTAAGATTGTCGAAGGCCGGGTGGCCAAGTATTATGAAGAAGTGGTGCTCTTAAATCAGAAATTTATCAAAAACCCGGATGAAACCGTGAACGATTATGTGGCTGGGTCTATCGCTAAGCTCGGTGAGAATATTCAAATCCGCCGCTTTACCCGCTACGTTTTGGGAGGGGAATAAACAAGTATAGCTATGCTTGATCCAATTCCCATAATTTTTGTGCTGACAGCCTTGGTTGGAGTGGTGATTCTTGTCGCGCGCCATTTGCCGGAATTAAGGGAAGCGCAAATTAATGTTTATCCTTCCTGGGCCAGGGGAGTGACTTTAAAATCATTGCTAGGTACGGCCGCTCGCTATTTAGCTTTAGTACTGCGTCAAATGTACCGCGCCATCCTCTTTGCTAAAACCGAAGTGAAAAATTCCAAAGACCTGGCCAAGCATTTGTCGCATTCGGTCAGGCACCGTTTTGAAAAGAGGAAGGTGGAGGTTGTCGAGGAGCAAGAAGAGGTCAAAGAAGATCTTAACGAGAAGTTGGCTAAAGCTGAAGCACTTTTGGAAAGAGGCGAATATTTGGCAGCCGAGGAGGCCGCCATCGATATTCTCAAAGAAGATTCCGCTTTTAAGCCAGCTTACGAGTTTCTGGGTGAGGTTTATCTTTCGCGCAAGAATTGGCTGGAAGCCGTCGAGGTTTTTCGGTATTTAATTAAGCAGTCTCCAACCAATGATAAGTATTGGCGTTCACTCGCGGATGGTTTTATCGGCCTTGAGGATTATGCGGAGGCCAAAAAAGCTTACCATAAGGCCCTAGAAGTTTATCCTAACCCGGAAGTTTTTGTGTCTCTGGGCTTTGCCTACCAGGCCCTCGGCGATCATGGTTCTTCAATTAAGGCCTTTGAAAGCGCTTTAGATATGGAGCCTGAAAATACCCAAGTATTAATGTTGTTAGCACAGGCTCTCATACGCCGCAATGACAAAAAGGCGGCCCAGGACGTTTTGGAACAAATATTAGAGCTCGAGCCAAATAACCACCTTGCCCGCGAACACCTGATGCAGCTCAAGATTTAGACTGGACTTTTAGCTCATTTTTTGTTAAAATATACAGGCTCTACGGTGCCTGGGTAGCTCAGCTGGTTAGAGCAGCTGTTTTGTAAACAGCAGGTCGTCGGTTCGAATCCGACTCCAGGCTCCATTTAAAATTTGGGCGGGTGGCAGAGCGGTCAATTGCACGAGACTGTAAATCTCGCGCCCTAGTGGCTACGCAGGTTCAAATCCTGCCCCGCCCACCAATA
>CAZSSD010000029.1:0-9649 GCA_964609765.1 uncultured Candidatus Saccharibacteria bacterium
ATGAACCACGAACACCATCCAAAACCCATTGACCAGGCAGACCTTTGCTGCCAGCCAGGGGAACATAACCACAGCCATTCCACAGAAGGTATCGGTAAACATACAGCCCGGGCGAAACATGGCGAACACATGAGCCATGCCGGCCACCACGCTATGATGGCGCAGGATTTTAAGCGCCGATTTTTTATAGCTTTGGTCTTAACTATTCCTGTTTTACTTCTTTCACAGGCCATCCAAACCTGGTTTAAATTCAGCCTGCCCCAATTCTTAGGACAAAATCTTGTTTTATTCGTGCTGGCCTCGGTCATCGCTCTATACGCAGCCTGGCCGTTTTACACGGGCGCTCGCGAAGAATTGGGCGAAAAACGCCTGGGTATGATGGTTTTGGTGTCTCTAGCGGTGCTGGCGGGCTATCTTTATAGCGTAGGCGTCGGCTTGTTCGCGCCTGAACAAATGGATTTTTACTGGGAAATTTCGACTTTAGTTACTATCCTGCTTTTAGGCCACTGGCTGGAAATGAAGGCCATTGTTGGCACGGGTAATGCCCTGCAAGAACTGGCCAAGTTAATCCCACCCAAGGCTAACTTAATACGCGATAACGAAATTATCGAAGTCGAAACCGGTAGTTTAAAAACAGGTGATCGAGTTTTGGTCAAACCGGGCGGCAAAGTACCTATTGATGGCAGGGTCCTTAAGGGCACCAGCAGCGTCAATGAAGCCATGATTTCCGGCGAGTCCAAACCGGTTACTAAAAATGAAGGCGACAATGTGATTGGCGGCACCATCAATATTGACGGCGCTCTGACCGTAGAGGTTGCCAAAACCGGCCAAGATACGGCTTTAGCCCAAATCATGGCCCTAATTGAGCAGGCCCAAAATACCAAACCCAAAGTCCAAAAACTGGCAGACATTGCCGCACACTACCTAACCCTCGCCGCCATTATTGTCGGCTTGCTAACTTTGCTAATTTGGACGTTATTTTTAAATCAATCCTTTCTCTTCGCCATCACTCTGGCCATTACTGTGATTGTGATTGCCTGCCCGCACGCCCTAGGCCTGGCCATTCCCACCGTCTCTACCATTACCTCTGCGTTGGCCGCTAAGAACGGTATCTTGATTAAAGATATGACCGCTCTGGAGGCCGCCGAAAAAATAGATTATGTCGTTTTTGACAAAACGGGCACGCTCACCAAAGCTGAATTTATTCTGACCGTCGTGGTTGTCGAAAGTTTCGATAAAGGCAAAAAAGCTTTCACCGGCGCCGGTTTTTACGATGAAGACAAAATTCTCGGCCTGGCTTTGGCCCTAAGTTTGAATTCAGAACACCCCATCTCCAAAGCCATCGTCAAATTTGTTAAAGAACGCAACTTGCCCGCCGCGGATATATCAAACTTTGTAAACGCGCCCGGGCGAGGCGTTAAGGCTACGTTTGAACATCTGCGCGTTTTGCTCGGTAACCGTTCGCTCATGCAGGAATATGAGGTGGATTTAAGCACTGTCGAAAAGACCGCGCAAAATCTGCAAAATACCGGCAAGACGGTAAGCTTTTTAAGCATTGGCGCCGAGGTACAGGCAATCTTAGGCTTTGCCGATGAAATCAAAGAAGAATCAAAACAAGCGGTCAAGAAATTAAAGGAAATGGATATTAAAGTGGCCATGCTTACCGGCGACAATAAAGAAACTGCCAACTACGTGGCTATCAAATTAGGCCTGGACACTTATTTCGCGGATATTAAACCGGAACAAAAAAATACCGCCGTCAGGCAGCTGCAGGAAAAGGGCCACAAAGTCATGATGGTCGGCGACGGCGTAAACGATGCCCCGGCTTTGGCCCAGGCCAATGTGGGCGTGGCCATTGGCGCCGGCACGGACGTGGCCATTGAATCAGCCCAAATTATCTTAGTCAAAAATAATCCGCTTGATGTAGTAAAACTTATTAACTTAAGCAAAACTACGCGCCGTAAAATGCTGCAAAACTTGTTTTGGGCAACGGCCTACAATGTGGTGGCCATCCCCTTGGCCGCGGGCGTACTGATGCCGATAGGCCTCACGTTACGGCCGGAGTGGGGGGCGCTGGCTATGACCGGCAGCTCAATTGTGGTGGTGGCGAATGCTTTGAGTTTGAAAAAAGAAAAGCTTGGCTAGTCAGCGGCGATCATCCTTCTCGGCGCCGGATCCCTGTCGTGCTAGGGGTCCGGCGCCGTCGCTTACCGCTTCTGCTTGGCATGCTTCGGCTTCTTGCCGTTCTTCCTGAACTTTGCCTGCCACGCCTTCTTCTGGGCAGGCGTTACCTGGGAACCGTCGAAGACCACCGTGACCCGGGGCGAACTGCTCTGTCGCCTCGGTAGAACGCGCATGAACTCCACCCGGCCCTTATCCCCGACAACCCGGCCGACGTGAACATCTGTCGCCGTGATCCGGTAGACCCGGGTCTTGCTTGTCTCGTAGGTCTTCAGCACATCCCGCGGCAGAAAGAAGACCCTGCAACGGTGGGGCAGCCTGACGCCCGGCCGGGTGTGAAGCTGCTCGCCGTGCCTTTCCGCTGTCCAGACGCGCGGCTGCTCAATTGCACCGAACTTTCTGCTCCTCTCCTCCCAGAATTCGTTCGGGAATTTAACAAGCAGCTCGATCCGGGACTCGTACACTATGGCCCGACGCAGAATCGGTTTGATCATTGTCGCCCCCTCTCATTGCTTGTGAGCTTATCCGGAGTTAATAAAACCCCTACCGAGCCTGAAGCCGGGCAGGAGTTTTTAAGTGTGCTCTTTCTCCACTACTGGCCTTACCCTATCATACACCGGGTATAAAAACAAGAGCAGCAATTAAGGAGCGTTTTGTTGTTTAAGGGTGCCGGCCTGATCGTCTATAACGATTATGGCTGCGCGGCCGTTGACCCGGGCCTCGATAACGGGGTTGGGCGAAGCTTGAAATTCTGTTGCAAAAGATCGTTCATCGATTACCTGCGCGCAAAACACCTCCGGCTCCGGCGGGCTAACCGTAAAATTCAGAATTACCTGCTCGGGCAGCGATTCCATGACCTTGGTGTCGAGAGCCATTTGATGGCAAGGGGTGGCCAAGCTAATAGTGCCTGTTAAATAATGCTGGCCGTCCAGATAAGTGTGCACAGCCACGATCGCATCCGGCTGAAATCCGCTGCTACCCCGATTATCGATTGGCGTGTCCTGATCTTTAGGCGCGGCCGACTTGCCCCATTGCAATACTCCCCAGAGCGCAAACAATAAAACGATTATAAAAAGTATTTTGATAAAAACAACCCGTATAGTGCCAGTCATAATTAGATTAATTTTGGCTTCTCAAAATCTGCTTAAACGACAAAAATAACCAAATCGAAAGTAAGCCTATTACCAAATAGACCCACTTTAGCAAAACTGGGAAAGTTAAAAGGCCCCCAACATTAGTGACTTCCGCAAAACCAAGCGCCGCCAATAAAATGGTTACTATACTTAACCACTTAATATACTGAAAGCCATTGGTGCGTATCGAAAGGGCGATACCCACTACGCCGGCCACAATATGTAAAATGGCGTGGAATACTGATGTTTCGAGACCCGGTACAAAAAAATTTAGTACCCCTATAACTAAGAGAACTAAACCTAAACCCAAGCTATATTTTTTAACCATGTCTGAATTTCAACTTAGAACTTATTTTCTTCAGTATAGCACGAAAATGGCTAACTACAAAGACAAAATTAAACCGATACTGGCGCCGAGCAAAATTAAAATGGCCAAGCCGCCGAAAATATTATCAAACCAACCGTTTGTATGTCGACCCATGACTGATTTACTGTTAGCCAGGATAAAAACCAAAATAAACAAGGGCGGCGCCAATAATCCGGTCACAACCTGGGAAAGAAACAGGGCCTTCACGGGATCAAAACCGGAAATGGCAATCTGAACGCCAATGAGCATAGCAATAGAAATAACTTCATAAAAACCTTTGGCGCTGGTTGGTTTTAAAGATAAACCCTCTTTCCATCCTAACGCTCCCGTTAAACCTAAAGCCGCCGAAGCCGCCAGGACCGGCACAGCCACAAACCCGGCGCCGATTATACCCAGGGCAAAAATAGCAGTGGCGTATTGTCCGGCCACCGGCTCCAGGGCCCGCGCAATCTGGACAGCAGTGATGTCTCCGTTAATTTGACCAAATAAAAGACTACCCGTGGAAACAATAATCATAAAAGATATAAAGTTAGATAAAAGAAAACCCGGCGTCTGCACCAAATGTTGTAAAGAAGCAAAGCGGCTAGGCGTTTTCTCCTCAATGGTTTCGCGCGCCTCCCAATAAAGCATATAAGGACTAATGGTGGTTCCGATTAAGGCTACGGCCGACATTAAGTAAATTTTGTCAAAAGAAAGCCTCGGAATAAACAAGTGCCCAAAAACTTGCCGCCAATCGGGTGAAGCCAAAATGGCGGAAATTACAAAAGCCGCAAAAATTAAAATCAACCACATAAAGTATTTGCGGATTTCCTTATAATTGAAAAACACCACGACGTACCAAATTAAAAACGAGACCGGCACCACCCAATGCACAAGCTCCGTACCCGGTACCAATAAAGCAAAAGCCTCCGCCATCGCCGCAATATCTGCGCCGATTGTTAAAACATTGGCCGCCACCAGCAGGGCCACGGCCACCAAAGCCACTTTTTGCGAAAAATGGGTGCGTAAATTGGCCGATAAGCCCTTTTTAGTAACAATGGCGATGCGCCCAACCATGGATAGCACCGCAATCAGCATCGGCGTCGTCAATAACAAAAGCCACAGCTGGCCAAAACCAAAACGGATACCGGAAAGGGCGTAAGTGGCGATACCGGCGGGATCATTGCCGGCCGCGCCCGTCACCAAGCTCGGCACAATTTCATCGGTAATTTTTTTGTCTTTTGACAATATTTTTATTTCCGGCATTTATCGAACAATCTGGGCTAAAGCTATTGGCAACGGCACCTTGCCTTTTTTTACATTATATTCTATTGCCAATAATTTATCTAACAAAATATAAAGCTTTTCAAGTTTAAATCTTTTGGCGTCTGCTAAAAGGTATCTAGCCCGGCCGCTTTTGAAATTTAGTTCCTCATCCATCTGATTCAAGCTCTTACCGGTCTCGGTCAAATGCAAAACCAAAATCATATTCTTAACCTGCTCAAAAAGGGCGCTAATAATACCCAGTAATTCCGGCTCGCTCTCCGCGTTTTGGGTCAAGGTGTTTAAGTGGCTCAAAAAAGACTGGTGGTCTTTTTTTGAGAAAGACTGCAAAAGTGGCAAAAAAACATCCTCGTCGCGGCTGGGCACGACGACTTTCTGAACCGCCTCCGTGGTTACTACTTGAGGGCCTTGGCAATAAGCGGCCAGTTGTTTTAGGGGGCCGGCCGCGGTCCATGAATCGAGTTCGCCCGCTGGCGTGGCTAAATATTTAAAAAGCAGCTCTCCGGCGTCTTTTTTTATGGACAGACCCAACCCTTTAAGTTCGCGGGCAAAAAACTTAAGCGCTTCCTCCTCATTTAAATACTCAAAGTGATAAATTTTAATTTTCCCGGCTTTATTAAGTTCCGCTATTTTTTTAGTGAAACCCAACCGCCGATCAAGCGCCCCGCGTTGCCACAACAGGATATGATTACTGCCCGATAAGCTTCCCCCGGTCAGAAAATTTAGGAAATCGTCCGCGTCCACGGCCGGCTGATCGTTCGCAAATGGATCTTTAATTATGGTCAGGGTAGTGGCATTAAACAAAGAATTACCGCCCGCCAATTCGCTGACGCGCAAAGGCTGTTCCGGTTTTTCTAAGACCCTAACTGAACCGGAACCGTGCTTTTTTAAAAAAACATTCTTCCATTCGTTTAAAGTATTAAGAGCCCTGAAGGTATCAGGGCCATGGAAGAGATAAATATTGGTTTTATTCGTAGAGCTCATAGAAATGACAATGCCCAAATCCCAATACCCAATCAATACTCTAATGACTTAATGACCAATTTGGATTTTAAGAATTGGGGCTTGATTGGTCATTGCCTGGCCTGCCGGCAGGCAGGGTCATTGGGGTTTGGGGTTTAAAAAAGCGGTTTGGCTTTGCTCTCTTCCCTTTTCTTAAAACTCTTTTGCACTTTGCCCTGGATTATTCGGTTCAAGTCGCTCTGCCGCACCCGCCACTCCCCGCCTATTTTAAAGCCGGGCAGGCGCCCTTGGGCGCACCAGTGGGCGACAGTCTCCTGGGAAACGGCCAAAAACTCCCCCAACTGCGCGGTATTTAGGACTTTATCGACAGCCTTCACCATGCCTATATTTTAACATCCTATACAGAAAACGGCCAAAAACGGCTACCCGAGCGAATATCTAAATATATGCTGATTTGTCATCAGTTCGAACCGCTATTGCCTCTGCTGACAATTCGCCGCCCTCAATGCAAGCTAACATGCGTTGGATGTGTTCATGCGGTATGCGCGTTTTGAAATAGCTTTTGGTCAAATCTTTGGGATAATGGTCAATCGGTTCCGAAGCAATGTGCAATTCATGCAAACTTTTAATGAAAATTTCGACAACGTGATCAAAATTTATGGTTTTATCGGAAAAATTGCCTATCAAAAAATGCGGCAGGTTATGGAACTTTGGCTTTCTTTTGTAGGTGAGAAGAGTTGCCGCTACGGCAAAAAATGTTCGAGAATCAATATGCTTGATTATGGTGTCAACGCGCTCCTTGGCATAATCCGACTGTTTTTGTAAATAATTGCTAAACCACACCGATTGCCAAATGTATTTTTCCAAGCCAAACCAGTGAACCAGCTTAAGCAGCGAAGCAATGACAATGTACTTCTTTTGCCGCCAAAAAGGAATGCTCAAACATTTTGTATTCACAAACGGCTCCATCGCTAAAATTGCCTTACACCTTTTATCAAGCTTGGCATTATTGATAACCAAAAAACCGAAGGAAATGCCAGCGGCAATATATTCATCTAGATCTAATTCGGCGACTTTTTCATCAAAATAGCTCGAAAACTTTTTGATAGATATAGATCCTTTGAAGGGCGGGCTGTCTTTATGAAAACCCGGAAGGTCAATAAAATGGACAGTGAAATAATCGGAAAGAAACTCATTGAGCCCATGCAGCAAAACGCTATTCGTAGGGAACGAATGAACCAATAACAATTGCGGCTTATTATTCAACATTTTTAATTTGTCCCGGCTAGTTTTTTTACTTAAATCCAACTCTAAGTATAACAAAAAAACTCTGGGAGGGCGATTAACGATACAAATTGCTATGGGTGTTAATGTCAATAAAATAAGCTGTATTCCGCTCAAGAAGTCTATATATAACTCTAATATCGCCTGTGATATTTATACTCCGGTAGCCTTGATACTTTCCCATCAGGGCATGATTGCCTAAGCTTGGATCAAAAGGATTCTTTAAAAAAGTATCTCTCCTCTGGCGAAATTTTTGTTTTTGGGTATCGGTCAGTTTGACGTAATTCTTCGCAAAATTCTTATGTAACTTTATTTTCATAATGAATCTAAGTACTCATCCATCTCTTTACCCGTGGAAAAAGGGCCGACGATATTTTTACCACTTTTTAAATCCAACTCGGCGCGGCGAATATTTTTTTCCAGTTTGGGTGTCATTCGGGGGGCGTTTGAAATTAGAACTTCCTTATCGCGGATAAACATTTTCAAGTAGGTATTTACTACTAGGCTTAAAGGCACACCTAATTCCTTGGCTGTTTTTTGAGCCTTTTTTTTCACTTCCCTATCAGTTTTGACATTTAATACAGTCTTCATAACCATAGTATATACAATGGTTATAACTTGTCAAGAGTTCCGGTAAACAATAAAACCGCCGGAAATTTCCCCAACTGCGCGGTATTAAGCACCTTGTCCTCGCCTTTAGCCATACTAATAAGATTAGCATCCGCCACAACTCTTGTCCCCATTTGATAAAATATCAAGTATTTTGAGGCAAACGGCGAAAGCGCGCGCCTTCCCAAAATTCATAAAGTGGGCCGATGAACATTCCGGCGATAAAATACCAGACAATGTCATCAATGGGCACATTTAAAATCGTTATTCGCAGAGTATTTTTAAAATACCAGAAAGCTTTGATCCAACCGGGAGTGACTAATTCGATGATCGTATAAACAATTATAGCCACTAAAACCATTAACATGCCCGTACTTAAGGAATTAGGAATTAAATCACGGCGATGGTAGAGGACTATGCATAATGGTGCAACCAAAGCAATAATCGTTGACCATAAACTATTTAACTGAAACAGGTAAAAACTTCCAAAAAATAAAAATGCGGCTAAGCCAATGACTTGTATGAACCGTCTATTACTCTTATTGGTAAATTTTTTGGACTTAGGTTGAACCACTCTTCGACGAAACACATCTTCATACAATACCGTACTTATTCCGCCGATCATAAAACCGGTAAGTATCGACTCTATGCTGAAATAAGAACTAAAAATGAATTGAGGCGACCACCAATCCTTTAGATAAAGCAAGTCCGCGGCCGGGCCGGCAAAAGCAAACATTGCTGAAAAAACCATCATTTGATGGCGTGTATCTTTCCGCCATAAGTATAACCCCCCCCATATAAGAAAAAAGACAAGACCCATGATAAGGTATGTGTACTGATAATCTAGCATTTTGTTTTTAGGTTTTTAATCAAGGTAACCGGCAGACATATCTATATTTTAGCATGTTGCCAGCTAACTAAAAAACCGCCGTAAAGGCGATTTAATATTATTTTGGTGGGCCGTGCAGGATTCGAACCTGCGACCTTCTCGTTAAGAGCGAGCAGCTCTACCAACTGAGCTAACGGCCCAAGATTATCATTTGATTAAATTAACCGGACGTGGCTTTTCTCTCAAGTCAACCCATTTTCGCTCTAAAAATTTTACGCTAACCTCCATATCTTGTAAAGCCGCTTGTAACCAGCCGTATATTTTATGTCTTAAATCGGTACCTTTCGGTACATACACCTTAATTGTACCATAGTACAAATTGTTCTTTTTATAACCTGTGCTAAGAGGCTTTATAAATGATTTTCGGAAATTTATTATGGGTATACCGGTAAGATCGGACCAAAATTGTTTTATTTTATACTCATCCTGTTGGGGGTATATATTTAAGCTTGCCTTAAGATACTTGGAATCAATGCCGAACACGCGATCAAACCATTTAACCATAAAACAAATAAGGTAAGGATCTGAATTTGTGACAACAAGATCATGACTCTTTGTGCCCTCTGCCCAAAATAGCGCCACACCAAAGAACTTATAAGTCTCGTCCGATAAGGGTAGGTTTATGTCTGACTTTGCTTT
The DNA here is from genome assembly GCA_964609765.1 of uncultured Candidatus Saccharibacteria bacterium. Taxonomy (GTDB): domain Bacteria; phylum Patescibacteriota; class Doudnabacteria; order UBA920; family 2-02-FULL-46-11; genus CAZSSD01. The sequence continues at coordinate 9,329 of CAZSSD010000029.1, forward strand.
AGCTATTATTTCTGCAACTTCCCTAGCTCGTCTTTCCCTTTGACTCTGGGGACCGCGCGCCAATAAATCTATTCTTTTTGTATACAGCCTTTGGCGATGTTCTAGCTTAAGCGGTACGGATTTCAACCACAAACTTAACGTGCTTTTAGCAACTGGAATTTTTGCCTGAATTTCTTTATAACTTAAGCCTAGTTTGCGAAGCTTTATTGCTTCTGCTTTAAATCCATTTGCATATTTCATATTACTTTTTAAAGAGCAAAAATGGCGCGCCCGGAGGGACTCGAACCCCCAACCCAGTGCTTCGAAGGCACTTACTCTATC
>CAZSSD010000030.1:0-8688 GCA_964609765.1 uncultured Candidatus Saccharibacteria bacterium
ATTACCGAGGAGAATGGCGCCCGAGCGGGCATGCAGGGGGGCAGGATTTTTTATTACGGATCAAAGAAAAATTGGTGGAGCCGCTGGGGCGGGCCCCAGAATATGCCGATCGGCGAGCCCGGCGGTCCGGATTCCGAAGTTTTTTATGATTTTGCCACCGCCCATGACCCCAAATACGGTGCGCAGTGCCACCCCAACTGCGACTGCGGAAGATTTTTGGAAATTGGCAACTCTGTTTTTATGGAATACCAAAAGACGGGCCAGGCCAAATTTGAAAAATTGGAGCAGCAGAATGTTGATTTTGGTGGCGGTCTCGAGCGTATGGCCGCGGCTGCCAACAATGATCCGGATATTTTCAATATAGATGTTTTCCGGAAATTGACCTCTGTTCTGCCGGCTAATTTACCAACGCGCACGCAAAGAATAATCGCGGATCACGTGCGCGCGGCCGTTTTTTTGATAGGCGACGGCGTTGTGCCTTCTAACAAGGAGCGCGGTTATGTGTTAAGGCGTTTAATGCGCAGGGCCATGGTGCACGCGCGCATTGACGAAAGTCCAAATGCCTTGAATTTCGAAGAGTTGGCCCAAACTTTAAGCCAATACTACGCCGGAGTTTATAATTTAGCCGTAGAACCGGTCGTGCGCATTTTTAAAGATGAGCAAGAGAAATTTGTTAAAACATTGAATCGCGGACTAAAGGAATTGTCGGCCATGCCAACCATAGATGCCAAATCGGCGTTTTGGCTTTATGAAACGTTTGGTGTTCCTTATGACGTAATTAAAGATCCGGAAATAACCGGAGAAAAAGCGCGCGATTTAAAGCGCGCAGAGTTTGAACAGGAATTTAAAAAGCATCAAGAGTTATCTCGCACAGCGTCAGCTGGGGCATTTAAGGGTGGTTTAGTTGACCATGAGCCGCAAACAATTAAACACCACACCGCGCATCACCTTTTACTGGCGGCCCTGCGACAGGTTTTGGGTGATCATGTCTACCAGCGCGGCTCAAATGTTTCAAGCGAAAGATTGCGCATAGATTTTTCTCAACCCGAAAAAATGACACCTGAACAGATTAAGCAAGTTGAAGAAATTGTTAATCAGAGAATTTCCGAAGATTTGGAAGTACGGCGCGAAGAGATGCCAAAAGAAGAGGCGGAGAAGCTTGGCGCGCTGGCAGAGTTTGGCGCTAAATACGGAGATATGGTGAGCGTTTATACAATTTTTAACAAAGACAGCTCGGTTTTTTCACGCGAATTTTGCGGCGGCCCGCATGTAAACCGCACCGGCGAATTAGGTCATTTTAAAATATTAAAGGAAGAAGCCTCAAGCGCGGGGGTAAGAAGAATAAAAGCAACTCTGCAATAAATTTTTCAATTAATTAATGTTATTTCTTCAAAACAAATCTAATTTGCCGCCCGTGGCGCCGGGAGATCCGCCGGCGTTGCCAACGCCATTTGCGGATTATGAGCCAGACTGGCCAAAAATAGAAAACCTGGTTTCAAAATACCGGTTTGTTGAGAATATTATTTTCATTGCCCAAGGCGGAAGCGTTAACACCTTTCGCGGTATATATCATGCCCTTAGACAACCTAGCTCCCCGAAAGTTTATTTTATCGACACCAATCAACCGGAATACCTGCAAGAAATTAGGGAAAGCTGCAACCCGGAGAGAACGCTGCTATTGGTTATAAGTAAGTCAGGCGAAACTCTGACTTCGCTCGAAGCGTTCTTTTATTTTTATGATTTGCCGCACAAGGTAGCGATCATGTCCGAAAATACGCCGCTACACCAGATAGTGCGCTCTGATGCCGCGATTGATTTTTTAATACATCCCGCTATTAGCGGCCGCTTTGCCGGTTTCACAGAAATTGGGATGTTCCCCAGTTTATTGTGCGGCTTTGATGCGGAAAGCTTGCGCGCAGCCTTGCGCAATGATTTTCGCGGCCACATTTTGAGCGACGCTTGGCAAGCGGCTAATATATTTTGGGAACTGGAGCAGGCCGGTAAAGATATTGTTTTGTTGGCAACTTACGCCAGATCGTTTAATGGCTTTAGCCCGCTCGTGCAACAACTGCTGCACGAAACCATAGGCAAGAATGGCCTGGGTATAACCATAATTCCGGTTGAGTCTCCGGAATTTCAGCATCACACGGCGCAAAGGCTATTTGATGGACGCAAAGATATATCGCTGGTTTTGGTAAACGCTCCGGCCAGGTCTTTAAATATCAGTGTTCCGGCCGAAATGCAGATGATCAACTTAAAGGACAAATCACTAAAAGTATTTGATGGATTGGATTTGGCCCAAGCCCTTAAGGCCGAATATGCGGGTGTGCAAACCCGCGCGCAGGAACTGGCCATACCCAATCTCACCATCCATTTGGAGCGGACCGACGCTTTGCATATTGGTGCTTACATTTTCTTCTGGCAAATGGTCGCGCTTTACAGCGCCCATTTGCGCGGCCTTAACCCTTTTGACCAGCCGGCCGTCGAAGCGTCCAAAATAATTTCTTTTAAGGAGAGGTTTAAATAATGGCGGATTTTATTAGAGTCAAAAGCAAGGGCACTTTAAAAGAGTTGCTGCAGGCTTTAATCCATTCACGCAGCCAGGTGGTATATATCGAAATTCCGACCGGCTCATCCCTTTGGCAGACCAAGCCTCTGCGTTTAGTTCGGCGCGCGGGACTTGAAACAGGCAAACGCGTTGTTTTGGTGACAAACACGCGTATCGGCAGTATTCGCGCTCGGGACGCGGGGCTGACTTCAGTTAGTGAGGAAGAACTGCGCAATGGCCAGATTAAAAAAACGACCGCGCCGGTGGCGCTAAATTCGCCGGCTAGTTGGGTTACGCAAAATACCGGCCCTCTCCGGGATAATAAAATATTTTTAAGTAACCGGAAGAGAAGATGGATTTTCGCCGCGAGCAGCCTGGCCGCTCTGGTCGCTGGTTTTGTAGTCAGCAACATTTTTTTGCAAAAAGCAGTGATAACCGTCTATGCGCGCACGCAGAGCAACCCGGGCCATATAGATCTAATTATTGACGGGACTGCCGCCGGTCCTAATGTAGCCGAAAAGTTGGTGCCGGCTATTTTGGTGGATAAGGAATTGACGATTGCAGAAAATTTCAACGCCACCGGCACCAGAAATTCCGGGGCGCCAGCCCGGGGCTTAGCGGTTTTGTACAGCTCTTATCCTGCCACCCTGACCTTAAAAGCAAGTACCACTTATCTCGCGTCTGAATCCGGTTTGCGTTACCGTTTTAGCCAAGATGTACGCGGCCTAAAGCCGGGTGTGCCTTTAAATATAGAAATTGTAGCGGAAGCGGGCGGAGCCGCCGGCAATTTAAAAGCCGGCAGCAGTCTGGCCGTGCATAATGCCGCTTTTGGTTTTAGGCCCCAGGTTCTCTATGCCGGAGTGGGTGATAGCGATTTAGCCGGGGGCGGTGACGAGACGGCCACGATCGTCAGCGAGCAGGATATTATCTACGCCCGTGAAAAAATCGTGCAAAAGGCTTCAGACCAAGCCAACCAGGAACTCGGTGAGTCGATTGTTTTTCCAGCCAGTTTGGCCAAGACCACAATCAGTCAAGAAAGTTTTAGTGCCCAGGCTGGCGACGCGACTGCTGATTTCAATGGGCAGATGACTTTGCGTTTGCAAGGCCTGGCTTTTGATCAGAATTTAGTGTTAGATGTACTCAACCAACAAGGGGTGACCGCTATGTTGGCACACCAACAGTTCCTGGAAACCAAAGAAGATGCCATAAAATACGAGATACGTTCAGTGGATTTTGAAAAGGGATTGGCGGTTTTAAACGTTAGTTTTGAGAGTCTTTGGATGGAAAAAATAAACCCCGATGATTTAAAGATTCTGCTTTCAGGGCGTACCATACCTGAAGTGAAGAATCTTTTGCTTCAAAAATCGCAGATCGCGGCCGTCAAGATTGATTTAGCGCCTTTTTGGTTAAAAAGAACGCCAAAGTCTAGTAAAAAAATCGATACTAGAGTAGAAGTAGAAAGATGATTCGGTCGGGCTTGACCCTGTAATACAACCTCGATAATCTTAAGCATTTTCTGTTCTGCCCGAAAGCATTAAAGTAATACCAAAAGGACCTTTCTAAATAGTATTACTGCAAAAGAGCTTAAGATTAGGGCAGAACAATCGGGGTTGATATACGGGGTTGACATAGTTTTGGTCCTGTATTATCATATTTCTACAATAGTCGTTGATAATTAAAAATATCGCGAATAACTATTTCCGCTGAATCTCAAGATCTCGGTCCGTCCGGTACAAATAAAGACACGATCGAGCTTGAAGGGAAGGTCATAGAGGCCTTGCCTAATGCTTCTTTTCGTGTCCAAATCAGTAATGGGGCCATAATTCTCTCCCATATCTCGGGTAAGATGAGGGTTAATCGCATTCGGGTTCTGCCGGGTGATAGAGTGACTGTGGAGGTGACTCCCTACGATTTGAGCAAGGGCCGTATTACCCGAAGGCATTAAGCGGTCTGAAAATTAATCATGAAAGTCAGAGCTTCTGTAAAAAAGATGTGCAAGGATTGTAAAATCGTCAAAAGACATGGACGTGTTTTTGTGGTCTGTAAGACTCCCAAGCATAAACAGAGACAAGGCTAAAACCTTTGGTTCAAATCCTAAATCCTAATTTCTAAATCCTAAACAATGCCTAAATTCAAATTTCAAAATTCTAAACCTTTCGGTAATTATAGTTTTCGATTTGGGATTTATTTAGAATTTGGAATTTGTAATTTAGAATTTGGAGCGTAAGAACCTGCCCGCGGCGGGCAGAACCTTGCGGCGAGAGGTTTCAGCCTTCGGCTGACCTTCGGAGCCCCAAGGCGCCGTAAGCGACATATGGCTAGAATTGCAGGCGTAAATTTACCGAGTAATAAAAGAATTGAAGCCGCCCTTCCTTATATCTACGGAATTGGCCCGTCTTTGTCACGCAAAATTTTAAAGATTACCGGTCTTGATCCGAATAAGCGGGCCGGCGATTTGGATGAACAGGAAGTAGCAAAGCTGCGCGATGTGATCGAGAAGCAATATAAGGTGGAAGGTACATTGCGCCAGCAGGTATTAATGGATATTAAGCGCCTTAAGGAAATTGGCAGCTTTAGGGGATTGCGGCACATTAAAGGTCTGCCGGTGAGGGGGCAGAGAACCAGAACTAATTCGCGCACTCGACGCGGCAACGTACGCCGCACAGCCGGTTCCGGCAAGCGCAAAGTTGAACTAAAGTAATTTTGCATTTTGCATTTTGATTTTTAATTTATAATTTTTTAACGTGGGTCAGAAGAAAGTTCAAACAATTACAGACGCGGGGCCAGCCGTCGAAAAAAAAGACGAGGCGGTTAAGCCTGCTAAAAAAAGTAAAAAGAGCAAGGTACAGGTTAAGCGTGCCCGTATTTTTATTAAATCCACTTATAACAACACGCTCATTAGTATTGCGGATATGAACGGTAACGTGGTGGGCTGGGGCAGTGCCGGTAAAACTGGGTTCAAGGGATCACGTAAATCAACCCCTTACGCGGCCCAGCGTACCATGGAAGAAACTCTCGATCGCTTAAAGGCCAATGGCGTTGAAGAAGCCGATGTGGTTATTAAGGGCGTGGGTATTGGCCGCGAATCCGCAATAAGAGCGCTGGTTGCTTCCGGCATTAGCGTTTTATCAATTAAAGATCGCACTCCGATTCCGCACGGGGGCGTTAGACCTAAGAAGGCTAGGAGAGTATAAAGATGGCGCGTAATACTGGTCCAAAACATAGACTTTGCCGATTATTCGGAGAAAAACTTTGCGACGCGGTTAAGTGTCCGGTGGTTAGGCGTCCTTACAAACCGGGCGTGCATTGGCAGCGCCGCTCCAGAATCACGGAGTATGGTTTGCAGCTGCGCGAAAAGCAAAAGGCTAAATTCCTTTACGGACTTTTGGAAAGGCAGTTTCGGCGTCTTTATAGCCGGGCCGCTAAAGAACGGGGCGTTACCGGCACGCGCCTTTTGCAACTTTTGGAAATGCGCCTCGACAATATTGTTTTTCGTTTGGGCTTTGGCCAAACCCGCTATCAGGCCAGGCAGTTAGTTAATCATGGCTTTATTGCCGTTAACGGTAAAAAGGTTGATATCGCGTCTTTCGAGGTCAAAGCCGGTGACGTTATTTCGGTGAGAGACAATAAGAAGTCCAGCAAATACTGGGATGAAGTGAAAGCGAGACTGGCTAAATACAAGACCCCGGAGTGGCTGGAGGCAGATGCTAAGGATTTAACCGGCAAAGTTTTAACGGTACCGACTGGCGAGATGCTGGAAACCCGCATCAACCCGCAGCTGATCGTCGAGCACTATTCTCGCTAAATTTTTATTTTTTATTTTTAATATTTAATTTTTCTTATATGCAGCCCATTCCTCTTCCCAATAAAGTTAATTTCGTGGAGGAAAGCGGTAATCACTACGTGTTTGTCGTTGAGCCTTTGTATCCTGGCTATGGTACGACCATAGGCAACGCTTTGCGTCGCGTACTGTTAAGTTCGATACCGGGCGCGGCCGTTACGGCCTTCAAAATAAGGGGCGTTGATCATGAGTTTTCCACCATTCCCAATGTGCGTGAAGATGTCATTGAGATCATACTCAATCTTAAGCAATTGCGTTTGAAGGTTTTTTCGGCGGAACCGGTGACGGTGTTCTTGAAAGTGAAGGGAGAAAAAGCGGTAACCAGCGACGACATTGAAGCGAATGACCAGGTAGAGGTGATCAGTAAGGCCCTGCATATTGCCACTTTAGACAACAAGAATGCCGAGTTTGAAATGGAGCTCTTGGTGCAGCAGGGCAGAGGCTATGTGCCAGTGGAACAGAGAGAACACGACCGGCCGGAGATAGGGTTGATTCAAGTTGATGCTGTTTATTCGCCGGTACGCAACGTTAGTTACGATGTCGAAAATGTCCGCGTCGGGCAGATGACAAACTACGATAAACTAACCGTAACCGTCGATACTGATGGTTCCATAACCGGCAAGGATGCTTTAGATGTTGCCTCCCGCATTTTACTGGATCATTACACGGTTTTACTGGAAGGCGTGACCCCGCCCGCTTTTGCGGATATCGCGGCCGCCCCGGTTTCCATGCATGAGCAGGCCCAAGAAGCGAAAGAAGAAATAGCCCATGCGGTTGAAGGGCCAGGAGTTTCTGCTCAAGAAAGAGAGGGCACGGCCTTGGAAACACTCGGCCTCTCCAGCCGCGCTCTTAATGCCCTTCATAAGAATGGCATTAATTCAGTGGAAGATTTGCAAAAGTATTCGTTTGAGGAGTTGAGCAAATTGGAAGGCTTGGGCGATAAGTCGGTTACAGAAATTCAGGAAGCCTTAAAGTAAATATGCGTCATCAGAAGAAGCGTAAACTGAATATTGGCCGTGATTACGGCCGTCGCCGCATGAAGCAGTTGGCCAATGCTTTGGTTTTGCGCGAAAGGATAGAGACGACCGCCGCGACTGGCAAATTGGTGCGCTCTTATGTGGAGCGGCTTGTGACTAAGGGCAAGACCGAAACCCTGCACGCCAAGCGCCAGCTTTTTAGCAGCCTCTCTGACAATGCCGCGCGTAAGGTTTTCGAGGTCTTGTCGCCAAAATTTAAGGAAAGAAAAGGCGGTTACACGCGCCTTGTTCGCGTGCCAGCCGGCAAAGACGGCATGCCGCGGGTGATAATTGAATTTGTAGAATAGTCATATGCTTAAGGCTCAAAAGACGACATTAGTTAAAGATAAAGATATTAAGCGCCAGTGGCGAGAAATTGACGCAGCCAAATTTACATTGGGCCGCCTCGCCACTCAAGTTGCCCATATTCTTTCCGGCAAGCACAAGACCACTTTTGCCCCGCATCAGGATTTAGGCGATTACGTGGTGGTTATAAATGCCGATAAGATAAAATTTACCAACCCCGTTCGTAAGGGCGAGGCTAAGACTTATTATCGATATTCGGGCTATGCCGGCGGTTTGAGAAAGCAAACGCTGGCCGAAAAATTGATTAAGGATCCGGTTGAAGTAATTAGACATGCCGTCAAGAATATGCTTGATGACAATAGACTGCGCAAGCAGAAGCTGCGCCGGTTAAAAATAGTCGAAGGCACAGAACATAAGTATCCCGTTACACGTAACGCGTAGTACGTATCAAATATGGCTGAAAGAAAGACAACTAAAATAACCAAGGCCCCCAAGGTGGTCAAGACGGAAGTTAAGGAAGAGAAAGCCGCACCAAAGGCGGTGAAACCCAAAGCGATCGAGGAAAAGGAAGCGCCCAAGACTGCTAAACCAAAAATTTCCGGCAAGTATATTTTCGCCGTCGGTCGCCGTAAAACCTCGACCGCTAAGGTGCGTGTTTACGAAGGGGGCGGCAATGTTACGGTTAACGAAAAGCCGGTCAAGGATTATTTTGGTTGGCTGCCGTGGCAAAAGCAAGTTATGGCCCCCCTTACAGTGGTCGGTGCGGAAAAGAATTTCGATGTGGTGGCTAAAGTTCTGGGCGGGGGGTTACACTCACAAGCTGAAGCTGTTTCTCATGGTATTGCCCGGGCTTTGGTTTTGAAAGACGAAACTTACAAAAAAGTTCTAAGGACCAACGGTTTGCTTACGCGTGACCCACGCATGAAGGAAAGAAAGAAACCGGGTCTCAAGCGCGCCCGCCGCGCCCCGCAGTGGAG
>CAZSSD010000031.1:0-8388 GCA_964609765.1 uncultured Candidatus Saccharibacteria bacterium
AAATAATTAATTTCTTGACGATTTCTGTGATTTGGCTGCGAATTTCTTTGTTTTCAACCGAACGGGAACGGTTATTTTGGCTTGGGCGAATATTAATCATGGAATCATACTCAAGCCATTCATTTTCCGGGAGGTCAGGATAGATATTTATGCCCCAAAGATTTTTTTGCGCCGAACCCTGCTGCAATAGTATGGCTTCTTCGTCGGCATGAAGATCGCCGCCAAGGGCCATAATTTTTTTATCAATATCAACAACAGCTTTAACCATATCGCCAAACCTTTCTTTGGCAATTTGGCGGAGCTCATCTTTAGTGATGGGTGTTGTAATTACGCGAATGTCGCCCATAGGTCAAGCATATCAAAAATTCTTGCTTTGGGCGATTAAATAAAAACTGCTCCCAGATAACCAAAATTGATTAGCTAGGAGCAGGGCAGAGTCGCAACGCGACATCCGCCGAGCCCTCCGAAGTCCTCCTCGGAATTGTCAGTCTGCCAGTCGTGGTCAGCTTGCCTCTTGGGCGGCGGGCCGCAGGTTTCCCTCGGTCCAGATCGAATGGCCGTCGAGCCACTCAATGACACCCGTGCGCGGGTTGCGCCGGATGACAGGGTCGCCGCATGAATCGCAGTAACCGGCATCCACACCGTCAGCGCGGGCGTGAGAGATGCGGGCGTTGCAGCAAGGTGATCTCATGGGGTCCTCCTGGGTGGATGCCTAGTTTGTGGTGGCCTACCCTTTCGCTGTCACGTAGTAGCCGTAGAATTGCTTCTTGACGGCCTCGGGCAGGTTCTCCGCCTTTTTCCCGCAGTACTTCGCGAAGAGGTCGGGTGCGAGCTCTGCGAAGAGTACGCTCCCGATGCTGAGCATACCTCCCGACGGCGAGCGTACCCATTCCCAACGCGTTACGTTCCTCGTGATCGACGTCCCACCATTGCCGGTCGGGCGGATGTCGACCCACTGGCTGAGCTCACCGGCGTGGGTGTTGAGGGTAACGCCCCCGCGCTTACGCATCGTCACCATGCAGGGGCCCGAGCGGTAACTCTCGTCGTGGTTCGGGTACATGAGGTCGTCCGCTGGGATCATGGTCCAGGGAACGACGGTCTGCAAAGCCGGAGCGGGACTCTGGGGTGTGTTGGGTCGCCCAGGACTACAAGCGGCGGACACGACCACCAGAACTGCGAGCACTAATCGCGGCATGGGACACCTCCGGGTTGAGTGACAAAGGGCACTGCGCGAACATAATAAAATACCACCTTTCGATGGTTATATCAAGCTATTGTTATGGCCCCTAAAGAGCAGGGCAGAGGCGCAAAATGTGGCGTTTCTGCCGAGCAGATTGAATCTGCAAGTCCCATTTGCAACCCGAACGGGAAGCAATGGCACGGTGTTTATTTTTTAGTTAAGGCAGGAAATAGGGGTCTGTACATATCTTCCTCAAATGGAATAAACAGCTCTTTTTTATTGACGCTATCACGGAATTTTACCTTTGCATTTTCAATTATCACCAGAGGTTGGCGCTCGTTTCCTTCGCCCATTTCGAATACGGCAGCCGTGGCTAAACTATCGGCCACATTTACTTGCGTATACTTAAACGGCCGACCGAATATATCCTTTTCTTTGCGATAATCTTTAATACCACAAAAGCCCGCGTAACCAAGGGCGGCCCCGGTAATGCCAGCTCTAAATGGCGCGGTTCTACTGTCGGTAATTAAAATCCCGATACGTTTTAGTTCAAATTTTTGTTTTAATTTTGCCCTAATATATTTGGCCGCCTTATAGCTATCCTTCGGCAGCAATATCAGCTTTCCATTCGCATTTGATTCATCAATACCGGCCGAGGCCATAGCCATCCCATCTTTCAATGTTAGCCACACGTATTTGGTGGCAATGGCTATTTTGCTTTCTTTCTGAATAATTTTATCCTTGGCCTTTTTATCGGGCGCGGTTGCTGTTCTTCGTTCGGAGAGAGCGACAATTTTAGAAGTCACGGCCAAAATCGAGCCTTGTTTTAACTTGGGAACATGCTCCATGATGAATTCGATTATATTTTCGCCTTCCTGAAAAATTCGGGTTGTAATTGGGTAGACTTTCATTGGTTTGTTCCTTGTTCCTTAACAATCTAACGCCTAAATAGGAGAGGGGTAAATAAAAAACCGCCTCAATAGGGCGGCACCGCAAAAACATAAGGAGCCTAGCCCTATCGTATAGGTGATGGGACTTTCTCTATAAACCCCGACCAGGTTTTTATATGGTGATTATGCAACACAAATTTTCATCATCATTATAGCAGGAAATGGTATGAACCCCCACTTCCCGTTCAACCCCCCCCTCGTAAGAAAAACTGCGAGTTTATTTTAGATATTCTCGCAGCATTTGTCTTATCGTCACTTTCCCTTTGGTGGTTTTAAAATATTTCTCTCTACGTAAGGCGTCGGCTTTAGAAGGAAATGCCTCATAAAATATTAATTCGAATGGCCGACGATTTTTTGTTGAAATATTTTTACCTTGATTATGTTCTAACAGTCTGTGTTCAACATTAGCTGAAGAGCCAATATAAAACAGCCGATCTTTAAGGCTGCGCAAAACATAAACGTAATAAAAATCTTTTAACATTTTTTTAGCGGTGAACCATTCGGCTGCGCCTCAGGTACACCGCATGCACCACTTCTCAATTTGGAATTATTTTGGTTGATGGCTGTGCCATGTATCCTGAACCCAAAGGGTTCAGGACGAAGCCCGAACACTTAAGTGCAACGAAGTGTGAGTGGTACATGGTGGAGATGAGGGGAGATTTCACTGCTCGGCCCTCAAGATAAATCTCGGGCCTGCGCTCTGAAACCTTGTGGTTCCAGTACCTCCACTGCGGCGAAACTCCCGTTTCGCCGACCCACTTCCCGTTCAACTCCCCTCATCTTCTTCTACAAAATAAAAATTCCCCATTCTAAAGAATGAGAAATTTTTATTGGTGGAGATGAGGGGAGTTGAACCCCTGTCCAAAGATTAATACAAAGATCTAGCTCATAGGTTTAGTTCGCTTAATTTTGAGTCAAAGTATTTCATAGAAGCGAACGAAAACGAAATACCTTCGAGCTCTAAGTTTCTGGCGGCGCGCGAGCAGGGCTCCGCCAAGAGCTACGTTATATAACACCTTACATCTCTACGTAGCCTTGAGGGTAAGATGCGCAGAAGCGGATTTACGCGACTGCGTAAGCTGGAGCAAAAGTATTGCTCAAGCGTGCCATGAAATTCTTGGCATTTGATTTTGCCTATCCGTTTGTTAACGCGGCGGGGTAAGCTCGCCGCGACCTATATAAATCTCTGTAAAAGAACTCTGTCGATACCCGACATCCCCGGAACACCAATATACCTTATTTTAAAGTAAAAGTCAATGAATGGCTTGACGAAGACAATTTTTTAGTGTATAATTATAGGTTATCCGCAAAACTGCGGATATGTAGATTTTCAACGTCGACAACCCTACCAGGCGCCTAAGGAGGCGATTGACCATGAGCAATGGTTTTCTGCGGGCAAAGGCCTGCTGGTACGGCCGGTTCATCCGGCTCCACTTGCGGATAATGGAAGGCTTCGCCCGCATGCAAGGGCAAGACTTCCGTATCAGCCGCGCTGAAAAGTTGGCCGGGAACGGTGTGGAGATTCGGTGCGCTGTTTACGAGGCCGAAATACTCCAGATCCAGTTCGTCATCGGAGTTCACCCACGCCTGTGGGGCTGCCGGTTCAGCTTCAGGCCAGACCCACCGAATCACGAGGTGCAGATGTTCGATAGCTGGCTGCGCCTTATCCAACGGCAGGGAGCCGAGATCCGAGAGTATGTTAAGCTCCCACGCCGGCCGTGAGATCATGTTAAGATGTAACTTCGCGGTTCATGCCGCGAAGCATGCGCCCTGCACCGGCATCGGTGCAGGGCGCGGTGTGTTTTAAGGGCTAATTTGTTACAATAAACAGACCATGGCTAATGGATGGGAAAAGATAAAATCCTTTCTTTATGAATTTTGGATATTTGGTTTAAAGCAGGCGAGAGCCTGTATTTTTGCCGGCTCGTTTTTTATTCTGCTTTTCCTTTCCAATAAGCTGCCGCTCGGCGGTCTTGCTCGGTATGATTTTCTGTTTTTAGCCGCTGTGGGAATTCAGATTGTTTTGTATTTAACTAAAATCGAAACCAAAGATGAGGTCAAGACTATTGTCGGTTTCCATTTGCTTGGCCTCGGCTTGGAACTTTTTAAAACCCATCCGGCCATCGCCCAGTGGAGCTATCCCGAGGAAGGCTTTTTTAAAATTGCCACCGTGCCCCTTTACAGCGGCTTTATGTACGCCGCCGTAGGCAGCTACATTGCTCAAGCCTGGCGCATATTTAAACTGGATTTAAGCAGCCACAAATTTTTTGTGCCGAGCATTGCCCTCTGCGCCGCGATTTATATCAATTTTTTCAGCCGGCATTTTATACCTGACTTTCGTTGGCTCTTAATAATTTTAGTTTTTATTCTTTTTTGGAAGTCGCGAGTTTATTTCACCGTAATTAAAAAACCGCGCCATATGCCTTTGGCATTGGCATTTATCCTGATCGCTTTCTTTATTTGGATTGCCGAAAATATTTCCACTTACCTCGGCGCCTGGAGATATCCGTATCAGCTGACTACTTGGCAGGCGGTCACCCTGCACAAAGTGACGTCTTGGTTTTTGCTTGTGATTATCAGTTTTATAATTGTGGCTGATTTAAAATATTTCAAACAAAAACGGCGCCGCGAGCAAAGCCAATAATTTATTTTGTAAACTTTCTAATTTCGCGTTCAACTTCACGTTTTTTGATCGCTTCTCGCTTTTCGTATTTGCGCTTGCCGCGCGCTAAGCCGACCTGGACTTTAATAAAGGCGCCCTTTGTGTAAACGGAAAGAGGCACCACCGCCAGTCCTTCTGAATTTTTGCGATCGGCTATTTGCAGCATCTCTTTTTTGCTTAAAAGTATTTTGCGGTCCCGATCGGGTTTATAGCCCGCATCGGGCTTTGCTTTTTGGTAGGGCGAGATGTGGGCATTAACCAAATAGGCCTCGCCATTTTTAAAATGAATGAAGCTTCCTTTTAGAGATATTTGCCCAAGTTTGGCGGACTTCACTTCTTGTCCAGAAAGTACAATACCGGCTTCCAGCGTATCTAATATAGTGTAGTCGTGACGGGCTTTTTTATTCGAGGCAAGCGTGGGCATAGAGTGGATAAAAGGTCGCTAATTCTTATTTAATTCTAGTTTAAAATTAAGGTTTTGGGAAAGGACCGGAAAAATGGCACATCGACATTTACATCATGACGAAGACGAAGTCGTGCGCGAGCGCGAGATCCATCATGACCGGCCGATAGTGGTGAAAGACCGCGGCGGCGGTTGGGGCTGGCTGGCTACATTGTTGGCCCTGGCTTTAATTGCCGTTATTCTTTGGGCCACTGGCATTTTAGACGTTGACACCTCCGGGACGACTACGGATGACAGCGCCCGCGGCCGCATAGATGTTCAATTAAATGAACCGAATAATCGTTAATAATTAAAAATTTTAAGTTATGCCCGGTAAGCAAGCTTGCTGCGATCGGTTAGGCTTCGCCTTCATCGGAGCCCCCAGGCGCAGTAACAATACTTCAGATATTCTCCACCAATCTTGGCAATATTTGTAAGGACTGGGCATTAGAGATAATTAATCAACAAAGGCTTCAGAAATTTAAGTCGAATATAAAGACAAGATTGCTGAAGTAGTTGTTACTGGGTATGCCCCACGAACATGACGAAAAGCTGGTCGTAAGTAATAACGGCGACAATGGTCCGGGCTGGGTTATTGGTCTCGTGATTGTGCTTTTGGCCGCCGCCGCTTTATGGGCTGCCGGTGCTTTTGATGGCGATCGCCGAGGCGGGGGCGGTGATACTGATATTGATATTAACGCCCCTAGTCCTACCCAAGGATCTCCCACTGGAGGAAGTGGAACCCAATAACGAACCTAACCTTATTTAAAATAAATACCCCGCCAATTTCCTAGGATGGGGTATTTTTTATATGCCCTCCCGCCAATGGGCGGTTCATTGGTTTGTGCCGTCTTGTTATATAATAAGTGGGAGGGTAAACTAAATTCATGTCCGCATCATTTGCAAAAAGCCCATCCGATTTAATAAAAGAAAAACTTGGGCCCCTTACAGATCTAAGCCTTGATGTCCAGGTTAATATTCCGGAAGCGCAGTTTGGCGATTACAGCACCAACGCGGCTTTAGTGGCGGCGAAAATGGCCGGCCAAGCGCCGATGGACATGGCCAATGATTTAGTGGCAAAACTGCAAAGCGATTCTGAAGTGCAAAATTATTTCAGTGCGGTCGAGGCAATAAAGCCCGGTTTTATTAACTTTAAGCTGGCGCCTGGGTATTTAGAAGAATTTTTGCAAAGCATCAACAAAAATCCGGACCGTCACGGCGCCCAATCGCAGGCCGGGCCGGGCCTGGTTTTGGTCGAGTATTTTCAGCTTAATGTGGCTAAGCCGCCGCATGTGGGTCATTTGCGCAGCGCTGTCATTGGCGATAGTTTAAAGCGTATTTTTCGAAGCTTGGGTTTTAAAACTGTCTCCGATACTCATATCGGCGATTGGGGCACGCAGTTTGGCATTCTGCTTTGGGCCTATAAAAATTTAGATGGCCGCACCAAAGTTGGCAGTGATCCGCTTGAGGACTTAAATAAGCTTTATGTCGAGGCCAATAATTTAATTGAGCAGCAACCAGAGATACGTGAACAAGCTAAGCAGGAATTTGTAAAACTTGAAGCTGGGGATAAGGAAAACCGCAAGCTTTGGGAATTCTTTTTGTCCGCAAGTGTCAAGGAGTTCGATCGAGTCATTGCTCGCCTCAATCTTTTGCCTTTCGATTACAACTTGGGTGAAAGTTTTTACGAAGCTCTGATGAAAGATGTTTCGCAGAAATTGGAAAAGAAAAATTTGTTGACAACAGGCGAGACCGGCGAAAAGTATGTTGATCTCGAGGAGTGGAAACTGGGCCGCATGATTTGCGTTAAAAGCGACGGCGCCACCACCTACGCTTTGCGAGACTTGGCCGCGCTTTACTACCGCTATGAGCAGTTGCCTAAGAAAGAGAAAGCAGAATTGCGCAGCAATATTTACGTGGTGGACAACAGACAGTCCCGTCACTTTCAACAAGTTTTTAAGGTGTTTGCGTTGCTCGGTGAGCATGATGCGGCCAAATCGGTGCACGTGGAATTTGGTTTTATGAGCTTGCCGGAAGGCGCGCTTTCCACGCGTAAAGGTACTGCGATCGCCTTGGCCGCCTTGCTTGACGAAGCAGAGAGGCGCGCATCAAGTATTATCAATGAAAAAAATCCGGGCCTTGCTAACAAGGAGGCTGTGGCCAAAATGGTCGGTTTGGGCGCCATCAAGTATTTTGATTTAGCCCACAACCGTAAAAGCGATATTGTTTTTCGCTGGGACGAGGTTTTAAATTTTGAAGGCAATACCGGCCCTTATCTGCAATATACCCATGCCCGGCTCAAGAGTATTTTAAGAAAGGCTAATTTGGATCCGCGCAAATTCGATTTAAGCAATTCGCCGTTTCCGGAAGGGCCGGAGTTAGAGCTGGCCAGAAAGCTTATTCATTTTGGAGATGTGATTAGCATGGCCGCGGCGGAATATTTGCCAAATATCCTCGCCAATTATCTTTATGAACTGGCTGGTTTAATTAATAATTTTTACCATAGCGTACCCGTGCTGCAAGAGGGAAGCGAGGATTTGCGAAATTTAAGATTGGCGATCGTGGCGGCCTCCGCGACAACTTTAAAAAATGGGTTATATCTTTTAGGCATCGAAGCGCCGGAGGAGATGTAATATGGCCGACTATCTTCCCCTCTCATTTTGGAACGCTCTCATTTACGTAATTCTGATGGGTGCTATTTTACTTGCGCTTCGTTCGCTATTTTTTTATGTTAAATTTTTTTGGATATTAGCGAAGGGTAAAATAACTGTAGGTTTTGTAGAAAAAACTAACTTGAGATTACTTCTAACCCAATTTTCAATCGGGGGCATGGGGCAACGATGGGCAACTATTAGCTATATCAATGATTTCGGAAATAAAATTACATTTCAACAGTGGCTGGATAATCGATTTAAATCTGGTCATAGGGTTAAAGTAAGATATATCAAGAAAGGAAATTATGCCCAAGTTGATGATTATGGTGTAGCGTTAATTTATCTTTTCTACTTAATTTTATCCATTTTTCTTATTTTTATTTTGTCCGGTGAAGTTTGATTTTATTAGGATAGTTATTTATTGTCGGACAATTTTAAATCCTCTAATAGGGGAACGGGAGGGAGTAGGATATTATACTTCTCATCTTGTTAGGGGATTA
>CAZSSD010000032.1:0-8210 GCA_964609765.1 uncultured Candidatus Saccharibacteria bacterium
TTGCCGGCCTTACCCTCTCAACCACGCCCCTTGCCATTACTTCTGGCGGTACTGGGGCTGCTACGGCGGGAGCCGCGAGAACAGCCTTGGGTCTAGCCATTGGTACAGATGTGCAAGCCTATGATGCGGGCCTTGCTTCCATCGCCGGTTTAACCACAGCCGCAGATAAAATGATCTATACCACGGCCTTGGATGCTTATGCCGTGGCAGACTTAACAAGTTTTGCCAGAAGTATTCTAGATGATGCCGATGCCGGCACAGTTAGAACCACTATTTCGGCCGCTGCTCTTGGCGGCAACTCTGACATTACATCTTTGTCCGGCCTCACCGGCGCTATTTCTACACCTACATCTATCACTTTATCTAACGCCGGCAATACTATCTCTGCCAAAAACACCACTGACAACGCTTCGGTCCAACTCGCCATTCTAGAAGGCGATAGAGCGACCATGGCGGACAGTGATGAAGCCTATATCACATTAAGGCTTTCCAATGATGGCGGCACCCAAACCGAAGTCGCCCGTTTAACTTGGGTGGGCACAGATGTTAATGCGGCCACAAATGTTGACGGCAGAATAGACTGGGCAGTCATGACAGCCGGCACTTTGGCTGATGAACTCCAGCTTGACGGCTCTGCCCTTGCCCCCTCAACCAGCGACGGCTTGGCTTTAGGCACCGCCTCTTTAATGTATTCAGATCTGTTCCTGGCCTCTGGGAGTGTTATAAATCTGGATAATGGTGATATTACCTTAACGCATTCAGCCAATGCTCTGGCCATTGAAGGCGGCAACGTCGGAATTGGCGCTACTTCTCCCGATGCCCGCCTGGAGCTTGCCGGCGCCCAGACGGCTTCTGCTTGGGGCTTAAACGGCATTCAACTTCAAAGCACAGCCGCCACTTATACCGATTCTTCTACCGCTGGTTCCGGTACGGCCACTAACGCCGTGGCTAATTCATTTGGTATTCCCACCTTTGCGGCTACTAATACTTCTGTCACCATGACCAATGCGGCAAACCTCTATATTGCTGACGCACCCGCGGCCGGGACTAATGTCACTTTAACTAATGCTTATTCACTATGGGTAGATGCAGGCTTAAACAGGTTCGATAGGGACAGTATTGGCGTTACAGCCACTGACGTCATTCAGCTTATGAATAATACTGATGCGGCTGCTGGTGCCCAGCAGTATTCTCCGGCTTTGCGTTTCCGCGGTGAGGGCTGGAAAACAGACGCCACCGCCGCTTCCCAAAACGTAGATTTCAGAATGTATGTGGTGCCGGTGCAGGGTACGGCCAACCCCACAGCTTATTTCTCTATTGATTCTTCGGTGAATGATGCCGCTTTTGCCAATAAATTTACTATTACTTCGGGCGGCAATATTGGGATTGGCGGCGTAACTAACCCAACTTACACACTTGAGGTTACTGGTACAGTGAAAGTTTCCAGCAGTTTAGAAATTCCCAATGGCACCGGGCCGACAGTAGACGCCGCTGGCGAAATTGCCGTTGATACGACCGATGACCAGTTTGTTTATTATGGCGGGGCTAAGCGCGTGGTGACCTATAAGCAGAGTAAATTCTTTACACTAGAACAGCCTAATGACGTAGATAATTTCTTAATTTGGAGAACCTTAGACCCCATTACCATCACAAGCATTAACTGTATTGTAGATCCGGCTGACACCGGTGAGTCTGTGGTTATTGATGTTCAAGAAAGAGATGGCGATGCCGATAACCCAGCTTCGGTAGATACGACCATTACTTGCGCCAACACCAGCACTGCCGATGACGGCTCTCTTTCTAACGCGGCCATAGATGCCAACGATTGGATCTCGCTAGACATCGGTACCGTAACGGGCACAGTCACGCAGGTTTCTGTGACAATTTATTACACCATGGATGCTGAATAAAAAATTAAAAAAATTAAAAAAATATATTATTGGCGTTTTCGTCTTGGCCTTAGTTTTTGTAGCGTTTGGCTTGTGGCAGATGGAGCGGGGAAACACCCCCCAAGCCCAAGCCGAACCAATCCTGGAAAAAACCTGGAACGCGGATACTTTAGTGTATCCGGACGGTACTAATGTCAGCACTTTTCACGCCAAATGGATAAACTATCTCTCGGCAGATAAAGGCTGGCAAAGCATTGATACAAAGTTTGTAGAAACTCCCGATGGTTTTAAAATGTCCGATGCACCTTTTAGCGTCACCGCGCCTTTGCGCTCAACTGGCGAAGCAATTTTTCACAACAACAATCGCTGGGATGTTTTTAAGAAAAAGAATATTGAAGAGCCAAGCTTGGATATGTCTATCACGGCTTTAGATGTTGAGGATGTCCCGGGCCGGATTGAGACAGGCGATTTGATACTTCCGGGTGGACTGCAAAAAAACGTAAATTACGTTGTTTATGATAATGCCTATCTGGAAGGAGATTTAATTTATTACGTTCACTTCGGCACGGCACCCAGGCTTGAAAAACTCGTGCGTATTAACAAAAAACCAACGCAATATGAATACAGTTTTAAAGTGAAGTATTCAGATAATGTAGAATTTAACGCCTACGAGGGTTCAAGCCAAGAATGGACGGATATTAAAGACATGAATATTAAGGGCAAGGGTCTGCGGGTGAAGATGAAGGGTTCGGATACGCGCGGCATAAGCTTTAAGCCTTTTAGAATTTGGGACAGCAATTTGGAACAGTCCGAACTCGGCCAAAGTGAACGTATAATTGATTTTATTGCCGTGCATTTTAGATCAGATGCTCCCAGCGCGTATATCTTGACCAAACAGACAAAAGAGTATTTTACAAAACATAAAAATCTAGTTTATCCAATTTTTACAGACACTACGTCAACATTCTATTCAGACGCCAATCCCGAAAGTACAACAGTTGATGGCCGTTTATACTACTCGAACCCGGGGTATCCCGACACGGGAACCACTTGGAGCAATGCTCGTACAGCTACAAGCGATATCTATGCTGGTGATGCCGGCCCCGGCGATGCCCATCTTGGCGCCCGTTTTATAAGAGCAGGCAGTGAGAGTTCTGATACGCCTGGCAATCCCGCCTGGGCGATTATGGAACGCGGAATTGTCTTGTTTGATACCAGCAGTATTCCTGACAGCAACATCCTTACTAGTGTCACGATAAGCTTATGGTGCCTAAGTTCAGACCGGAATTTTACCGCGTCCATTGTTGCTTCTACGCCTGCCAGCAATACCGGCCTCACTGCTTCCGACTATAATCAATTGGGGAGCTCTTCTTTTGGCAATACTGCTACCTCTGACTGCGGGGTCTACCGCAATGTGACTCTAGATAGCAACGGGCTGGCTGCGGTGAGCAAGACCGGCGTTACTAAACTTGGCACACGAGCAGTTGATGATATCAACAATTCCGAACCAAATGGCAGTGCATTCCGGGAGCGATTTGGCTCAACTTATGAGGTGGCTGATCAAACCGGGACCTCGAATGACCCATACCTCACCGTCGTTCATCGCCGCCACCGTTCAATTGTCGGTCAAGGTCTTGATTTAGAACGTCTAAAAAATCTATTTGTGGCCCGATTAGAAAAACCCCAAGTTCTTTAAAAAGAATAAAAACCGCTCAAGAGCCAAAGTTGACACATCGGCACCGGGCCGCCCCAAAATAAAAATCCGTCCTAAGAGGGCTGGAGCAGCCGCTCAAGAGCCAAAGAGCTAAAAATTTTTCAATTTTTGTGCTCCAGCCCTGCCAAGACGGATTTTTTATATAAAAGTCGTAAAATGTTCGGTAACTACAAAACGGCTTTGTTTCGGAATACTAACTAATGGCTAGAGATATTATAAACGTATTAAAAAATTTTGTCCACAGCGTATTTTGCGGCAAGCGGCTAAACAATATATACTAAGGACAGTTTTAGTTTTAAATAAGAAACAAATTATATTATTATGATGGACGAAAGAATGGACACGCCAGAATTAGCCGAAGAGGCGGGGGAACAACGGTCCCCCCTCGGCTTAATTGTGCTAGTGGTCGTTTTAGTATTATTGATCGTTGGTCTGATGGTTGCCAAGAGCCAGGGCTGGCTAGGTTCAACGTTTGGCGTGGCGCCTAATCCTAAATTATATCAAGCCGTATTCTTAACCAACGGCCAAGTTTATTTCGGCAAGCTTTCCAGCACTGGCGGAGATGACATGGTTTTGCGTGATATTTATTACTTGCAGGTGGTTCAGCCTTTACAGCAAAAAGAACCAGCAGAAGCTCAAACTAACAAAGAACCGGCCTTGAACTTGGTCAAAATGGGCTCTGAAATTCATGGTCCGGCTGATACCATGGTCATGCCTAAAAATAATGTAATTTTCTGGGAAGATATTAAAGCCGATGGCACGGTGGCCAAGGCCATTGATGAGTTTAAGAATCGAAAGAAGTAGACACTGAACCACACAGAACGTGGACACTGAACCACACGGAAAGTTAATTTACCCTCGCGAGTCTTATTTGATTCGCGGGGGTTGCTTTAATGTATATAAACAATTACGCAACAGGCATAAAGAGGTTGTTTATAAAAGAGCCCTAGTTTTATATTTAAAAGATAAGGGGCTGGAAGTTAGCACCGAAAAGCAGTTACCGGTAACTTTTGATGGTAAAAAGGTGGGCGCGTATGTACCGGATATCATTGTAAATAATATTATTTTTCTGGAACTTAAGTGTAAATCTGTACTTACACGGCAAGATGTGCAACAATTTTGGCACTATTTAAGAGCTACTGGTTATAAGTTGGGATTTCTGATAAACTTCGGCAAGGCGGATGGAGTAGAGATTATCCGTCGTGTATTGTAGTTCAGTGTAGTTCTGTGTATTAAGTTCAGTGTAGTTTGGTGATTTATGTCATTCTCTGTTGGAATTGTGGGACTGCCAAACGTGGGTAAATCCACGCTTTTTTCAAGCCTAACCGAGGTTCAGGCCGATATTGCCAATTATCCTTTTGCCACCATTGAGCCGAATAAAGCCATTGTTGCCGTACCTGATGAGCGCCTGAAAAAATTAGCGATCTTAGAAAAATCAAAAAAAATTGTACCAACCACAATTGAGTTTGTGGATATTGCCGGCCTTGTTGCCGGCGCGCACAAAGGGGAGGGTTTAGGCAATAAGTTTTTATCCAATATCCGCGAAGTGGATGCCATTGTCCACCTTATTCGCGATTTTGAAGACACTAATATTACCCATGTGGCCGGCCGTATTCATCCGAGCGAGGATAAAAAAATAATTTTATTAGAGTTGATTCTGGCCGATTTGGAGTACTTGCAGAAAATAAAACAAGGTGTGGAAAAGCGCGCCAAAGCTGATAAGGAAGAGAGGGGACGGTTTGAAGTTTTATCTAAAATTGAAGAGGCTCTAGAGCAGGAAAAACTGGTGTCCGAAGTGATATTGAACGCTAACGAACAAGATCTTGTCAAGGATTTTCAGTTTTTAACCAGTAAGCCATTTTTAACAGTGGCCAATGTCTCCGATGGCAAACTGGAAACCGAAATAGATGGAGAAAAGATATTGGCTATAAACGTAAAAGTTGAGCACGAAATAAGCCTATTGCCTGCTGAAGAACGGCCGGAATTTTTGAAAGAAATGGGTTTATTGGAATTCGGCCTAGATCGCCTTATTAGAAAAGCCTATGAAGCTTTAAATTTAATTACTTTTATTACCGCCGGACCAATGGAAACTAGGGCGTGGACGGTAACAGCTGGCACTAAGGCCCCCCAGGCCGCGGGCAAAATTCATACCGATTTTGAACGCGGTTTTATTAAGGCTGAAATAATTCAGTGGCATAGGCTTTTAGAGGCCGGCGGCTATGGGCCGGCCCGCGAAAAAGGCTGGCTACGGTTAGAAGGCAAGGATTATATTGTTCAAGACGGCGATGTCGTTCATTTTAAGTTTAACGTATAATAGTAGTATGTCGATATACAAAGCTTACGATATTCGTGGTATTTATCCGCAGGAGATAGACGAGCAAACAACCGAGGTTATTGCTCGCGCTTGCCTTTTATATCTTAAGGAAACAAATTCATTCTCATCGGGCAATAAAGTTTTTGTCGGTCGCGATGTCAGGAACTCCTCGCCCGCCTTAACGGACGTTTTGATTAACACATTGCTTGAGGCTGGCGTTAACGTTGATTTTGGAGGAATTATTACGACCGATTTACTTTATTTTGCGGTGGGTATGGGTAATTACGCCGGCGGTATTATGGTAACAGCTTCGCATAACCCATCGGAGTATAACGGCTTCAAGTTTGTCAGTCGGGGCGTGAAGTTTGTTTCGGGCACCGAAATAGAAGAAAGCGTAAAAAAACTGGACGGAAGCGGCCGGGTTGTAATTGCCGAAGATGGGGGCCAAAGGCAGGAAGTGGATATTTTAGAAGATTTTATTCAGTATATTTGGCAGCAAGCCGGGGTTGATCATGTTCAAAAAAAATTTAAGGCCATTCTGGACCCCGGCAACGGCTCAGTCGGCGCGGCTATACCATTGGCCGCGCCTCGGTTTGGCCTGGATTTTGAGGTGATAAACGAGAGACAGGATGGTAACTTTCCCGGCCGCGGCCCCAATCCGCAAACCAACATCGGCGATTTGCCGGAGCGGGTAGTCAAGAGCCAGGCTGATTTTGGTATTGCCTGGGATAACGACGGCGATCGAATCTTTTTTGTGGATGATTTGGGCCGTGTGGTGGAGGGCGATCAAACCACGGCCGTGGTGGCCCAATATCTTTTAAAGCAACATCCGGGGGGCATTGTGGTACATGATGCCGTATCCTCCCAATCTATAAAGGAAGTGGCGGAGGAAATAGGCGGCCAAGCCATTATATCGCCGGTTGGCTCGGTTTTCGTGAAGAGAGCCATGGAAAAATACCGCGCCATTTTGGGTGGAGAAATTAGCGCGCATATTTTTTATCCTTTTTCCGCTAACAATTATACCTGGTATGCCGAGTGTACATGGCTTACAGTCGCCTATGTTTTGCGGGCGCTAGATGAGAGCGGTCGCAAACTTTCAGAATTGATTGATGAAGTGACTAGATATAAAAAGGCGGGCCCCATAGTTTTTGAAACTACTTTACCAACACCTGTTCTGCAGGTCTTGGCGGCTAAATATGAGGACGGCGCACACGATGCTTTGGATGGTTTGACTGTGAAATATCCGGATTGGTGGTTTAATGTGCGGCTTTCCAACACCGAGCCAATTTTAAAAATGGTTATCGAAGCTAAAACACCGGAGTTGCTCCAGCAAAAGAAGGAAGAGCTTGAGAGCTTTATTAATACCCAGTTAGGGCATCAATAGTCCGATTTTTTGCTTGACTTCATTTAAAGTCTGCGCCGCCACCGTACTGGCGCGTTCGGCGCCGTCTGACAAGACCTTGTTAATTTCTTGGTCAGTGATATTGTTGAAGCGTTTTTGAATTGGCTCGAGATATGCAATCAAAGCTTCTGCTAGGGCGTTTTTAAATTCGCCATAGGTTTTGCCTTTGAACTCCGATTCTATCTCATCGTTGCTTTTAGTAGCGGCTAGGGCGTAAATGGTCATTAAATTACTCACAGCCGGCTTGTTAGCTTCATCGAATTTAATTTCATCTCCACTGTCAGTTACTGCCGCTTTAACCTTTTTGCGTATTATATCCGGCGAATCGAGCAGGCCTATGTAATTGTATTCACTTTCGGCTGACTTGCTCATTTTTTGGGTCGGATTATCTAAAGCCATAACTCTGGCTGCCTGGGGCATTAATTTTATTTCTGGAATTTTAAAAATTTGCCCGAATTTAGAATTGAATCTTTGGGCGATATCTCGAGTTAATTCTACGTGCTGTTTTTGGTCCTCGCCCACAGGTACTACGTCGGGTTTATATAACAGGATATCCGAAGCCATTAGTACCGGATAAGCAAACAGTCCCAAGTTGGCCATTTTTTGTTTCTGAGTCTTTTCTTTGAATTGGGTCATTCGCTCTAATTCGCCCATATGAGCAACAGTGCCAAGTATCCAGGCTAGCTCGGCGTGTTCAGGCACATGTGATTGCACAAAAAAGACTGTTTGTTGAGGATCAAGGCCAACCGCCAGATAAATTTTGGCCAGGTCAATAGTATTTTGGTTTAGTTCTTGCGGATTACTCACAGTGGTAAGAGCATGTAGATCAACAATACTAAAATAACCCTCATAGTCTGTTTGCATGTCCGCCCACTGTTTTAGGGCGCCAAA
>CAZSSD010000033.1:0-2083 GCA_964609765.1 uncultured Candidatus Saccharibacteria bacterium
ACTAGTCTTTATTAAAACTCTCGAATTTTTTCTCTTTGGCAAAGTTAATCTCGAACACCCTGTTCCACAAAGGCTCGCTGATCGCTCGCGAAATTGCTATTCTCTCGCCCACGTCGCCCACGTCCACCGGCGGCCCATACGGCTCTTGGCTGCAGGGTTTTTGCCTGTTCAATTCTTCGGCCACCAATACCTTGATTTTATCCGTAGTTTTATCGCGATATTCAATAACAGGGCTCTTGATCGGCCCCTCTGCCTTAACGCTGTCCGGATTAACGGTTATCTGGTCTTTTATATCATCAATATTAACCGTCAGATTTTTGGATATCTTCCACATTCTCGGCAGCGACGTAGACGGATCGGACCAAAGAGCCAAATACTCGCTGTTAATGCTGTACACGCGCACATTTTGCAATTGAGCGCCGTTCTCGTTCAGCAAATAAATCTTGGCCTGTCCGGATTGGCCAGCCGCAGCATCAACGCGGGCATTCCTATATAAGTCTTCGCTGTCCGTACCAAACTTATAGCCCTTGCCGTTCCTGTCTAAAAAGTAAAGCCAAAAATTTTCCCCAACCGGACCGGAGCCACTCCAGCCCATGGGTAGATAATTAGCAGAATCCCTAATATCAGCAGGCGCGGGGAAACCGATCAAGCCCATTCTATAGGTTCGGGCAGCGGCGATACCGTCGTCATCATCCTCGGCATCGCCATCGCCTGGATTAGGATCATGGATACCCCAGATATATCTGGCGCGAGCAGGTATAGATTCGCTGCCCGAGCCTTCCTCCTGAAGCAAATTTTTCATGTCACTATGGGAAATTTCTATATTCAACATCTTTTCAATAGACCACGGACTGCTGAAATAAGCATCCATGCTTGACGTGGGCAGAAGATAAGGCGTTGGATCACTTGAGGAACCTTCTTCTTTAATAACACCTTTCTTTAATTCTTTGATGCTTAGCCTTTTAATATTTCCTTGTACGTAATGGCCGTTGCGCCAGGCGTACATCAGAGGCAATCTTTTGTTGCAGAAGTCGTTCCAAAATTCCCGCAGCTGTTTTTCATCTCTAATTTGCGGTGCATTGGCCGAGCTGGTATCGGGGCCGCTGTCATTAAAGACAGCATCGGCATCAAGGTCTTCCGGAATCTGGCTCTTAAAGTCGAAATCAACGCACTTGCCGTCGCGAGACTCCAAAATGGCGCCCTTGCTGCCGCAGAACAAAAGGTTGGTTAAGGAGTTGGCAAACATGCTCGATAGCCAATTGGCAATTTGCCGACCCGTAGTGGCTCTGGGCGGCTCTGAACTCTTGGCAATAATTTGATCCACCATGCGGTCTATCATGTTGGCCGTGTATGATCCGGGCTGGGTAATGGCCGTACAAATAATGGTGTAGGCATTATCGGTGAGATCGACGGTCTCGATAGCTACTTTCCTGATTTCGCCACTGCCGCCCGTAAATGAATTGGTGCTTGGATCAAACTCACCCAAATCCGTCTGGAAGTCGTCATATAATTTCTTAGTTTCAATCTGGCCGCAATTGCGCAAGGAACGATAGCCTTTGCCCTGATAGATTTCAAGCTCGGCCGCTCGCTCCGCCCTGCCCATTGCGGTTAAGCTGGCATCTACCACGGCCGCGGCCAAAAATGCGGGCGTGCAAGCTGGCGCCTTGCTGCGCAGCAAATTAGCGTAAAATTGGCCATCTTCGGGATCAAGATTTTCTGTTTGGCAAATTTCGGTCTTGCCGATCTTTTCATTAATTTTTTGGTAAAGCTCTTGATCACGGTCGATGTTGCCCCATTTATCAGCCGCGCCGCTTAAGATAACCGTGGTAATAAGCTCCGCGTCTACCCTGCTTATTTTATCGTCAGCCACCGCTTTTCTAATATCGTTAAGGGCATACCCGTAACGCGCCAGCCTGTCTATTTCATCCATATAATCGGTAATTTCCGTTTTTGCTTTAATCTTATTGACAATGACAAGCAAAACATTGGTCATTAATTTAAGAGCCAGCCCGGCCAGAAAAGCAATAATATGCTCCCGCAAAGCCTTGCGCACCTCGGTCCATTGGGCCAGTTGGAAATGAAA
>CAZSSD010000033.1:2183-8027 GCA_964609765.1 uncultured Candidatus Saccharibacteria bacterium
TATCTAAGTTAATTGGAAAATTATATTTCTGCGACACGGCCTCGGCCTCTTTGGCCATGTCCTGCACAAATCTCGTGTAGTAAATGCTGTAAACTCTAACCCGCTCGCGCGCTTCTTGATCCGTAAATTTATCTTCCAAAAACTCTTTTTGGGTTTTAGCGATTAACGATTGGTAAATAAGGCTGCCGTAAGCGGCGCGGTTAAAGGCAAACAGGTCGCTCGGCACCGGAATCGCCACCAAGGTCGTGGCATAAAAAGCGGTTTGGTTCATAAACTCTTCCACCAAGGCCTGGTCGCTATTATCGGCGATGGAAGAAGCATAAGCGGCCGCGGGGTTGCTTAAAAATTCTTGGGTAACGCGCCCGTATTGCCTGGCGTATTCATCAACGGCCGCTTGATTGTTTTCCGAAGTGATTGTAAATGGAATTTCGGTAAAGGCCGGCAATTCCGTAAGCCGCGCCGCGGCCATTTGTATTTGTTCGACCGACATCACATCCCCTGCCTTTATTTCATCCAGGCCAAGTTTAATAACCTCATCATTAAGAGCGTTGATGTCGTAAGGATCAGTTACGTCGCGCGCGGTTTTCACCGTGCCCACGCCGATCGGATTTTTATAGTCACGCACCTCTTGACCGTCATTAATGCCGTCGCCGTCGGAATCGGGATCAGTGGGATCGGTAAAGAATAAATACTCCTGATAATTGGAAAGGCCGTCTTTATCCGGATCAGCTTCCGCCCCGCAGAAATTGGGCCTCCGGCAAATCTGTTTGCCGAAATACAGCTGCTGCCATTCTAAACTCATGGGGCTCGAAAGCCGGGCCAACTCCACGTCTTCTTGGGAGGCTTTAAAAGAAAAAGTGCCATGCGTCCATATGGCGATCGCGCCCACGACGACCGCGGCCAGGACCAGCCCTTTGCCTAAATTGGCATTTTTAAAAAGCTTTTTTAAGCGGACCAAACCAGCCGCGCTGTCCGAGCGGTAAAAATTTAAGGGGTTGGATTTATTTTTTACTCGAAACATTATTATGGCGTATTAAAGGTCTGAATTGCAGAAACTCCGCCGTCGCAGGTAGGCGCGTATCGGTAGTAATATTTGGCCGAGGAAGTCAGCCCGAAAATAATGGCGGTGTAATGCCAAGGGCCGCCGCCGGTTCGGAAAGCAGAAACCTTGCCCGAGGCGGCCTGATTGGCGCTGACAAAATTTTCAAGGGCCGCGGCCGTTGCGTACGGCGTTAAATCGTAGCGGCTGTAATACGCCGTGGCGTCCAGGCTACAGCCGGCCGACCAGGAAACTGACGCGGTTAAATTATTAAAAGCGGATTTGGCCAGGGTTTGGAAATTGAGCAGCTGGGTTTCGGTATTGTTCGCGGTGTTGGCGGCCGAAGCGGCTTTAATACGGTAATGGTAAACAGTATCAAATTTTAAATTATCGAGCTGGACCCGGTAATTAAAGTTGCCGCCGGCCGCGCTCGTTGTCTGATTGGCGGTAATGCTTATTTTCTGGGCCGCGGGCCAAGCGGCCGGCTCCGGTGTTTCGCCGTACTCCAACACCGAATTGGCCCTCTCGTTCGTGGTAAAGGTAATCGTGGCCGAGATGTCGGTCGTGGCGGCCTGAACATTGCTGATGGCAAAGGCGCGGTTATTAATGTTCACTTGGATGCCATTACTTTCGCCGCCGCTGCACGCGCCATTGCTTTCTTGCGCCACGGCCTTAATTTGATGTCTGCCGTTCGTATAAGCGCGCGTGGGCAAGACGGCGCTGTAAGGGGCGGTATCATCAGAACCAAACTGAATTTCATCAATGTAGAAAAACATGGTTCGGATCGGTTTGTTGGGCGTGGCCCTCACTTCAACATCACCCGCGATGTCCGCGTCAGCGCTCGGGCTGTCTATGGCTACTTCCACGTTCTCGCCGCTGGCCGAACAGTCCGGCGGCAGCTTGGTCCAAGCTAGCGAAATTATGGAATCAGCGGCTTTTTGATAATACTCCACCTTTACTTTGACCGCGCCGGAAAGCTCGCGGACGGACCGATGCTGCGTGGCCGGCTGGTCATACCAGGCATTAATAAGCGGCGCAGCTTCATCGTTTAGATAAACGCGCGCGCCGTCATCCGTATTTAATTCAAACTGGTAGCGACCGCTTTCAAAATTAAAGTTTCCCTGCCAAATTACGGAAAAATCAGTGGGCTGCATCCGGGCCGGATCCGGCGACGTGCCCGTCCAGTCAAAATCTATCTCGGCATCCGAACGCGTAAACTTAAGATTAGCGAAGCCTAAATCATCGTAGTAACACCCGTTAAAAACGCCGCTGCCAACCTCCAGACAAGGGCTGCGCACCGCTTCGGTGGCAGCCTGCAACGAAGCTTTTGCCTGACGGCCGGCCGTGTCCGCGCTGCTGATTAATAAATAATAAGTGGTGCTCGGCAAAAGGCTGTCGACAGTCAACTCGTGCTGCCGGGTAAGCGAGGTGCTCTGCCGGTTGCCGGCAAAGGTATTGCTGTTAAACTGGCTGACGTTGCTGTTAAAATCAACGCGCGAACCGGCCTCGCGGTTTGTCTGCCAGCGCACCGTTAAAGATGTGGCGGCTTTTTGCACGGAAACAAAACTAATAACCAAATCTCCGGGATTATTGTGGTTGTAGAAATCAAGCGTGAGATCGGCGGGATTGCTGCATCTGCCGTCATCCGTGTAGGCCAGCGCAGTGGCGGTATGGTTGCCGTCGCTAAAAGCGGCTGAATCAAAATTAAAGGCGTAGCTTGCGACCGCGCCCTCGCCCAGCAGCTTATGCGTGTCCAGCAAATATCTGACACCCTTTACTGCCAAACCCTGCAGCGCCGAAACCTCGGATTCCAAAGTGACCGGGCCCGAAACACGCGTATTGTTGGCCGGCTTAGTAAACTTAACCGACAGGCGGGCATCGGTTATCTCGCAACCGACCGTACTATTGTTCTGAACTTCAACCGCCACCCGGCTGGGGCTGCCGCAAACATTATTTTCAAGCACAGGATAGGCCATTAAAACATGGCTACCGTTGCTGTAGTCGGTAGTGCGCAAGCTTCCGTTATAGGGCGCAGTCTCATCGATGGCAAACCTGCTATCGCCTACGGCAAAGGCCATATGTTTAACCATCTTATTGTTTGGATTGCTTAAAGATGCAGCCACGGGCGCGTCGCCGCGCAAAATCGCGCCACGGCCCGGTTCGGTAATGTTGGCGGCCACCGAGGTATCAATGCTGTCGCAGCCGGGCGGCAAATCGCTATTTTCTATTACCACACTGGCCACGTGCGGGCCGCTGTCCGACTGGTTGCTGCATACGTAAGAACCATCAGAACTTTCAGCTTGAACAACAGCTTTAATCATATAATCACCGTTTGTGTAACGGTAAGTGTCTAAAATGCTTTGGTACGGGCTTACCGCCGCCGCAAAAATCGCATCCGCGCCCGACGATTTCGGCCGTATGCTAAAGAAAACCTGGCGCACTGTTAAATTGGGCGCCGTCACGGCCGCCTTAACCGAAGTTTGTCCGGAGATTTTGGTATTATTGGCGGGCGAGGTCAGGCTCACGGCCAGATTGTTGTCTATGCGCGCGCAGACCACATCATTTTTAATGGTAATTCTGGCGGTATGGGGACCGTTATCCGAGGCATTGCTGCAAAGCCCGGCGCCGGTTTGGGCCACGGCTTTAACCAGGTATTGTCCGTCCAGGAAGCGCCTGCTAAACAAATCAACAATATAGGGCGAAGATGCGTCTTGGCTAATAATTTCGTTGTTAATCAGGAAATAAACCACGCTCACTTGTTTATTAACCGTAGCCGAAATCGGTACCGTGCCCGAAACGAGGCTATTGTCCTTGGGGGCCGTTAATTGCACAACCAGATTACTATCAACGCCAGCGCAGCCCCCGCCGCCAGTATTACCGGTGTTGTCGGGGTCTTCGGAATCATTAATGCCGTCATTGTCGTCATCATTATCTTTATCGTCAGCAACCCCGTCATTGTCGTCATCATTATCCCTATTATCCGGCGTACCATCGTTATCGTCATCATTATCCAAAATATTGGGAATACCATCCTTGTCAAAATCGCTTCCGCCGATACGGCGATTGCGGGCGATACCCCCCAGGCCGCTATTATCAAAAATGACCTTGACCTCGGCCTTGGTGCTGTTCGTACCGTCATAGGCTACGAAACCCAATTCGTATGATCCGTCTTTGTAATTACGCGTATCCAGCAAAAAACATTCGCTAAAATTCTTATTTTTTTGGGCCACCGGCTTGCCGTTTACGGTTAAAGTCAGGCTGACCAGCCGTTCGTCCTTGGCATCGGCGCAGACAGCTTCAACGCCGGAAAGCTTGTCGCCGGCCTTGGGCCTGACAAAAGAAACAACCGGGGCGCTGCCGTCCGCAATCGGCCTCACCGCGAAATCGGTGGAATAAAAAATATTCCCCTCTTTATCGGCGCTGCTGGCCAACAGATGATAAGTGATAGACGGCTCCAAATCCCTCAAGACCACACGGTGAGTATCCTGAAAATGTTCGGGTGTCAGCGTATTGGGGTCGTCAGCGAACCAGCCATATTTATTGCTTGTGCCATAATCAACCCTTCCGTCTGTGGGCCTGTCTAAACTCCACTCCACCACAATGGTGCCATTGCCCGGCCGGAAAATTTCCGGCACAAAATCAGCAAGGCCAGCGCCAGCCAAAGGCAATTCGCCGCGGCTAGGGTTGGGCTGCTCACCGGGCACGGGTTCGCTTCTGTTTCTCAATACCAAGAAGGCCGTTAACCCGGCCGCCAACAACACTAAAACGGCTCCGAAAATAAGAATTTTTCGGCGATCGCTAAAAAAATCCCTTAAACCTTGAACAAATCTGGACCAGCGCCCCTCCCCATAATAAGCGTCGGGGGCGAAGTCCGCCCAAACCGATTCCGCGGCCCCGGTTTGCGCCTTTGCGGGCGGGCTGATATTGACCGGCGGCGTTGGCGTATTTTGGATATTCGGCTGTTGCATTTAAACGTTTAAATTTTGTTTCAATGTGGCCCTTGATCTAAAATATTATAGCATATCAGACCCCTATTTTTCAAATTTGCTTTCTTCGATAACTTTTTTGTATAAAGCGAGCCAATCCTTAATATCCAATTCCTGCGGCCTGGCGTTTTCCGATAATTTTAGCTCTGCCAGTTTCCCTGTCAGCAAAATTCGATCCGCGCCTAAGGCCGCGCTTAACGTGTTAACTAATTTTTTACGCTTACCGGCAAAGGCAAATTTTAAAAATCTGAAAAAAACACGCTGCGCTTGGGGCGCCACCAGTGGTACTGGCCTTAATTTAAATACAACCACTGCCGAATCCACTTCGGGCGGCGGACTAAACTTATCCTTTGGCACAAAAAATGCCTTTTCAACTTCGGCAAAAACTTGCGTGGTTAACTGCAGCAGACTGCTTTGCCCCTTGGGTGCGGTTAATCTATCCGCCACTTCATTTTGCAACATTAAAACTGCCGCGCGCGGCGGATGCGCAGAAGCAAACAGCGCCTGAAGCAACCGCCCTGTTAAATAATACGGGATGTTGGCCACCACTTTGTAATCGCTTTTGATGCCGGCCGGATCAAAATCGCGCACGTCGCCATGAACAAGGCTGATATTGCCGGCATCCTTAAATCTTTTTTTTAATTTGTGATGCAGCTCGCCGTCTTTCTCTATGGCGATCACCCGTCCGGCTTTTTCCACCAAAGCCTTGGTCAAAATACCCTTGCCTGGCCCCACCTCTAAAACCGTATCGTCTTTAGCCAGATCGGCAACCTCGACAATCTTCTGGATTACGTCTTGATCTATTAAAAAATGCTGGCC
>CAZSSD010000034.1:0-5286 GCA_964609765.1 uncultured Candidatus Saccharibacteria bacterium
TAAATTTATTAGTGGCTTTTCTCGCCGGTCTTGTTTCTTTTTTAGCGCCTTGCGTGCTGCCGCTTATCCCGGGCTATCTCGCTTATTTGGCCGGCAGTAATTTGCAGCAAGCTTACCAAAACCGCACGCAAATTTTTATTAACAGCCTTTTTTTTGTTTTGGGCTTTGCTTTGGTCTTTGCCGCACTCGGCGTTTTGCTTAACACCCTGCTTGAGGCCGTGGCTTTTACGGCCCTGGAATGGCTCTCCCGCATTGGCGGCCTAATAATAATATTTTTTGGTATCTACTTAACCGGCATTTTGCGAATTCCGTTTTTACAAAGAGAATACAAACTCCATATTAAATGGGAATTCGGCTCACGTTATTTAACTTCCGCCGTCTTTGGCGCGGCCTTTGCCGCCGGCTGGACGCCGTGCGTGGGCGCGGCGCTGGGCGCGATCCTGGGCCTGGCCGCCACGCAACCCGGTTCAGCCTTTTCTTTACTTCTGGCCTATGCCCTCGGTTTAGGTCTGCCGTTTTTATTAATTGGCCTCTTTGCCGCCCAAGCCCGAGCCTGGATCTCTAAAATCGGGCCATACTTGAAATACGTGAACATAACTTTTGGCTTAATTCTCATCGGCTTCGGCATTTTGGTCTTTACGCAAACCCTAAACCGCATCGCCAATTTTGAACTCTTAAATCAAATCTTGAAATAAAAACAGCGAGCCACCAGACGGCCGGTGGCCGCTGGTGGCTAGTAGATCACCTCCTTTCGAAAAAGATTTTAGAACTGCGGATGAGTGGCGCCGTAGCCGCGCGCGACATCAGGCTCTTTCCAACCGTCCCTGGTGTTCCAGTGGAGTTGGTAGGCGAGCGAGGCCGCGGTCGTAAACCGCTTGTTCGTCACCAACACAAAGCTAAAGCGCGGGCCGAAGCTCCAGGAGTTGGGCTTGTCCGGCCGCAGTAGCACGTTCTCGGTTTCAGCGCCGAACTTGAATCGCGGCGTGAATACGGCGCACTCGCCCGAAGCGAAACTGAAGAGGCCGCGATCGGTGAGGAATGGCGCCAGCTCCAGAAAGGCATTGCACCGCTTGTTCTTGACCCCGGCGCGGAGGTCCAAAAACAGCAAATACTTCCCGCCCTCGCTCCATTGGTACTGGTACTGCAGCATGGCCTCGCCCCACTTCGTGGCATCGCGCCAGCCCAGGCCGAGCATCGCATTCGTGTTGTCCGGCAGGTCCTCACGAATGTTCGTGATGCTCCAACTGGCGAGGTACAACGCCGACGAGCCAAGCTCAAAGGTCGGGTGCAGCACGACCTTGGCCTGGGCCGTCTGGCCGAAACAGGGCATACCGAGCAGCCATAGGGCCGCCACAGCGCTTATCGTGGTTTTCATGATTTCTCCTCTGAAATATGGCCTTTGCGCTGACAATCCCTCTTGATTGCCATCGGCCAAGCATATATTATGTATAGTGAGTGGCCAAGACCACCCTATGGTGATTATTAACACCACAATAAATGCAAGAAGAAATCTATGAATCGCTAGGCCTGTCCCCCAACGAAGGCAAAATATACGAGGCTTTGGTTGAGCATGGCGAATCTTCTATTTCCAAAATTGCCATTAACGCCAAAATCCACAGGCGCAACGCCTATGACGCTATTAACCGCCTTATCAACAAGGGCTTAGTTTTTCAAATTATTTCGCACAAGGAGAATAAATATAATGCCGTAGATCCGGGAAAATTAGAGGAACTGTTTTCGGAAAAACAGCAGAAACTAAAACAAGTGTTGCCTGCCCTTTATAAAAAATTCCGCGTGCGCGTGGCGCCGCAAGAAGCTTATATTTACCGCGGTATCGAGGGGCAAAAAAATGTTTTCCGGGATCTTTTGCGCGTCGGCCAAGACAGTTACTTCTTTGGCGCCAAAGGCGGCTGGCTTGACCCCCGCCTCGACACTATCCGCGAAGCCTTTTTTAAAGAAGCGCGGCGCAAGGGCATTAAATTTATCCAATTATTCGACCATGAAATAAAAACGCTGATGCCCGGCTTTCTTAAACAATTCAAAGGGGAATTAAAATACAGAATTCTTCCCAAGGATTACTCAACCAATTCGGCCATTAATGTCTTTGGCGATTACGTTATAACCTATACCGGCTTGCCCATAGGCAAAATATCCGAAGACATTGTCTTTTTTGTCATTCGCAGCAAAGATTTGGCCGAATCCTACCGCACCTGGTTTTGGTATATGTGGAACCAATCAACCCCGGATAAAAAGAAATAATGGTTTGGAATAGAGAAAAAATTATTCTAATTACGATCGGCATCCTGGCCTATCTGCTGCCGTTTAGCACCCGGCTGCCTATCGCCGAACTGACGGTTTTTGGCACAGATGCGGTTAACGATTTTACGCGTGTTTTTATTTTTGCCGCAGATCTCGCAGTCTTGGCCGCTTCATTGATACTGCTCTATCATCATCGCCGCGCAAGCGCGGCCCGGGGGCTGGCCAGTCTGATTTTTTTAACTCTGTTCGTATCCTGGGCGGGCCTGGGGTTTTTATTAACCACTCTGCAAAGTGCCGTTGGTCTAGCGGCTGTAATAAGACTGATTTTAGCTTTAATCCTTTTTTATACCGTAACCAAAATGCCACCGGCCTCGAGTTTTCTATCCTTGAGCATTGGCCTAGTCGCCGCCGGTGTGGTGCAAACGCTAATTGGGACTCTGCAGTTTATTCTTAAAGGCGCGCCGGCCTTGCCCATCCTTGGCGCCGGCCTTCTCAAAATCGAGGGTGGCGACGCCGCCACCTTTACGGCCTTTGGCGAAAAATTCTTAAGGGCCTATGGCACCCTGCCCCATCCTAACATTTTAGCTTTTTTCCTACTAATATCCCTGCTGGCCGCTTATTCACTCACACAAATTTTTAAAGGCGCGCCCCGCAAAATAATCATAACGGCCATGATCTTGATTGCCGCTGGTTTAATCTTAACCTTCTCCCGGATATTTATAAGCCTAGCCGCACTCGGACTAGCTATAATGTGGCTCATTAATCAGACTAATCAAAACAGGCGGGGAATAATTAAAAAAGCGGCTTTGGCCGGAGGGGCGGTTATCTTAATTTTGTTAGCCCTGCTAAGCGTGCGTCCAGTAACCAGCGACGATTCTTTTAAATTAAGGTCGCTTTATGATAATGTCGCTTCCGCTCAAGCCGAAAATGGGCCGGTCTTAGGCACCGGCATCGGACAAAGCGTGCTGCAAGGGAACCAAGAATTAAGAGAAGAATTGAACGAACAAAAATTGGAATATCAAACGTGGATGCACCAACCCACGCACAGCACTTATCTTCTCGTTTTAGCCGAAACCGGTTGGGTCGGGCTAATACTTTTCTTTTTATTTCTAATTTACGCCACCAACCACGTATATAAAAAATTGCGACGCGATCCGGTTGCGCGCGCCACGCCGTTTTTTGTGTTCGCGGCCGTCTCGGCAATTCTCGTTGTAGTCGCCATGTTCTTTGAACATTTATTTTTAACCAACGCCAACAGCCTATATCTAACCATCATTGTTCTGGCTCTCTTGGCGGTAGGCAAAGAAGATATTTATTCTGCGGCCTTGCCAAAAATTAAAGCCGAGTGATACTTGTCTAAACTCTTTCTAATTTCTGGGTCGGAAATAAAATTTGTAGGCCTAAAGGCCACGCCGCCCGCGTATTTTTCAACCCCCTCGCCGAAATATTCCCGCATAGTATCTGCATAACCCCGCTCGAGCCACTGCTCTACATCATCCAGGCCGTTTTCACTGGTCTTTTTTTGCAATTCGGCCAAGCTTAAATCAATTTGGTAAGCAAAAACTTTTAAATAAGTTGAGGTAGTAGGCTCAAAATGATCACCAATATCGTTTAAAAAGATCGCGAAAAGTTCATTATCGGCCATTCCGGTTTCTTCGCTAATTTCGCGCAGGGCCGCTTCGGACCATTCTTCTGGAATAAACGAACCGTCAACAAACTTGGCGTTAATGCCACCTGCCACGCTTAACATATCAATCTTGCTCGGCTCCCACTGCTTGGTCTTTCCGCGTTTTTGCAAATACAGATTGCCAACGCGATTAAAGAGCATAACACCGACTTTATCGAGCGGAAAATATAATTTAAACCTATCCAAAACCAATTGATCCTTACCATGATAAAAGTAAAGCTCATCAACAAATTCGGTACCGGTCAGATAATCTAAATACCGGGCCTTGCTGCCCTCAAGGCCAATCAAGCGCACGGTTTTCGGAATGAGCAGCGGCGTTTTTATGCCCTCTAAATATTCTAGTGAAAATTCCATCCCGTACAATTACCTCGATAATCTTAAAGTTCCGTGTTCGACTGTAAGGTATGAGGGTTTTTATTAGCTATTGCTTAAAACTGACCGTACAACCCACTGCGATTAAGATTTCTGGAGAACACATCGGGGAAGCTGTACGGGATCCATCCCATATAATTACCTCAATAAATCTTATTCGTCCAGCGCGTGGCGTAGCCCCAAATTTCCAAAAGCCCGAACAGTATAAGCAAGATACCCAGGGCCAAGTTATCAACGGGCAGATCAGTTAAGTTTTGAAAATAAAAAACCGCCAAAAACCCCAGCATGCCCACAACAATGTCTATAAGCTGATTGGTCCAAGCCTCACCTGCTTTAGTGGCCACTTCAATCAACTCCCAAACAACAAACAAAATAATGGCAATCACAAAGGCTTCTCTCACATTGGCGCCATATCTAAAAAGTAAAATGGCCGAGATCATGCCAAATAAAAAATGGTTAGCAGTCCAGAGGTCAAAATATTTTCGCTCGTTCCAAGCCGGCATATAAATGTTTCCCTATGAATTTTAACGTTATAAAACGCCTACGTAATTCTTTTATACGCTAAGTAGCCCAAAAGCTCAAGCCCGGCCCAGACTATTAAAATAAGCCAAAATTCAAATACCAAAAAAGGCC
Organism: uncultured Candidatus Saccharibacteria bacterium; assembly: GCA_964609765.1. Lineage (GTDB taxonomy): Bacteria > Patescibacteriota > Doudnabacteria > UBA920 > 2-02-FULL-46-11 > CAZSSD01. The sequence continues at coordinate 4,952 of CAZSSD010000034.1, forward strand.
TGCCCAAAATTAAGTAAAAATAAGACACCAGCAAGAAGCCTGCCAGCCCGATAATAATGTCTGAAATTATATTTGGCCACTCTTCAATAATATCAATGACCGCCTCAAATACCTCCCAAAAAATCATCAAAACAAGGGCGATAATAAGAGACCAAACAAAATCGATGCGCCAATAAAACAAAACCGCCGCTAAAAGTACGCCGGAAAGAAAATGGACGATCGACCACATGTCGAAATATTTGCCGTGATCCCAAATGTCTTTGATCTTTTGCATTTAGAAAATCCTTAGATCGATAATTTTCTTTTTAAAGGTTAAATAGATGTAAAAAACATAA
>CAZSSD010000034.1:5296-7945 GCA_964609765.1 uncultured Candidatus Saccharibacteria bacterium
AAATTAAGATGAACAGAGCCACGTACGTATCCTGATCGACGTCATACTGTAGAAATAAAAGCGCTAAAAATAAAACAATGCCGGCCAGGCCGGCCTGAATATTATGGTTTAACTCTGTTTCCATTTGCTTAACCAAACCTTTGTCTTTAGTTTGCCATTGGCCCAGATAGCGCCAAGTTAAAGACCAGATTAAATCAACGGCCAATAAAGCCAGCAGAAAACCGGTGGCGGAAATATAATTAAAGACCGCGGCCGACAGAATCACGTACTCGAGCAAAATAACATATATGATGCCAAACATCAGATCGGCTGCGGAATCGGATATCTCCTCGCCAAACGCGTCATCCGCAGATTTAAAAATTAACCACCAATGCACGACGATGATAGTGCCGAATAAATAAAAAATAAAATGGGTGATACTAGTAGTCTCCAAAAATGAATCCAAGCTGAAAAACAAAATCAGCCCAAAAATGGAATCGAAAAAGATGCTTGAAAAGGAAATTTGTTCTCTACCTAAAATTTTCACTTTTTGCTTTTTATATCTAGCCGGTATTGCCTTCTTTTTATTATAACAAAACAAAAGATCGTTACCAAATGGCAGCGACTTTTTTGGCGGCAAATTTTTAATTTACTTTATTCTTGGGTTGTTTGCCCCCAAGAAACTCGGCCATATTGCCGATGAATATTTCTTGTTTAGCAATTCTCGCTTCATCGCTAAGGAATGCAATTGGCGGATACACCACACAATTTTTAAGCCCGGTTAATTTAGCGAGTTCCTCTTTTGGCATCTCGTCCGGATGATCAAAAACAAAAGTAACGTCGTTTTTTGATAATCTAGCCACTAAGGCGTCGGTGTTGATAACCGGCGGTGGAACTGTACTGATTAAAACGCTGTCTGATTTAATTAGCGGTAGATTTTTGGCGTTTAATAGTCCAATCGTTTCTTTAGTCTCGGCGACATTAACAGAAATGAAAGCACAGTTGCTAAGCAGGTCCTCAAGTTCTCGGAATTTAAACGGAGATTTTTTCTTGGTGCGCGACCAATAACTGACATTGGCGCCAAAACCTGCTGCCAGCTCCGCCACGCGACCCCCTATATTTCCTAGGCCAATAACACCAAAATTACTATTCTTAAGTTCGCGGGCCCTGATGCCATCAAAACTATAATTACCGGATTGTGCTCGGTTTAAACCCTCGGCAATATTTCTAATCTCGTGGAGAATTGCCGTTATTACAAACTCGGCAACTGATTCGGTGCTGTAACCACCAAGATTACAAACAGGGATATTTCTTTTAGCGGCGGCGGCAAGATCAACCGTGCCATAAGCTGTCGCTAATATACCAATGTATTTTAAGTTTGGCGCGGCCGCCAAAATATCCTCGCCAACAGGTACTTGAAAGCCTAAAAGTAAACAATCGCAGTCTTTCAATTCGTCTTTTAAATTTGGATCGTTAGGAACTAAGGCAATCTTATTTTCAACCAATGCGTTAATTTGGTCCAAATATTTTGGATCGAAATGCGTGTCCGCGATTTTTATTAAAACTGCTTTCTTAAATTTCATATGCAATTATTTTACCAAATCTTCCATTGAAAAGTCTAACACTTTGACAATTTCAAGTTTTTCCCTGCCTGCCGGCAGGTTTGGCGGCAAATTCTTATTTATTCTTCGCCACAATTTTAATCTGTGTTACTTCGCTAAATCCGTATTTGCCATGTTCTCGGCCAAACCCAGAATTTTTGTACCCTCCGAACGGATTAAACGGCATGATGTAATTTGTGCCGTTCACGCTCACCATGCCAGATTGAATTGCTTTTGAAATTCTTTCTGCTTTCTGTTGGTTTTTTGTAAACACATACGAACCCAAACCATATGCCGTTTGATTGGCAAGCTCAACGGCTTCTTGCTCGGTCTTGAATTTTACAATCGGCAAAACTGGACCAAACACTTCTTCCTTCCAAATCCTCATATCGTTTGTGGCATTTGTTAGCACAGTCGGCTCAAAAAATGCGCCACCAAGTTTTTCTTCAAGTGAGTTCCCTCCGGTTATTACCTTTGCACCTCTTGTCTTTGCGTCCTCAACTTGAGAAATGAGCAAATCGAGTTGCCTTTTTGCAACAAGTGGCCCCACTTCTGTTTCTTTATCTTCAGCATTTCCTATTTTCTTCGCGGAAAAAGTAGAAGCAACTTTTTTCACTACTTCATCAAAAACATCCTCATGCACAATAAGACGCTTTAGTCCATCACAACATTGCCCCTGATTAAGCAGTCTGTTAAAACAAACATTCCCTACAGCTAAATCAAGATCGGCATCTTCAAAAATCACGCCGGGCGCAGAACCGCCCAATTCCATAACTGCTTTTATAAATTTCTTCCCTGCTAATTCGTAGAGGTATTTCCCGGTTTTAGTGCTTCCCGTAAAAGCAATCATATTCACATCTTGATTGACCAAAGCGCTTCCAACTTCTCCGTCTCCATAGACCTCATTAAAAACTCCTTCGGGTAAATGCTTGGTCAGAATATCCTCAATAAATTTTCCACTTAGCGGACATTCTTCGGAATGTTTGAAAACAATGGTATTTCCAGCGATTAAACTTTGGAGAACGCCCCAAACAAAATTAGCAAAAGGAAAATTCCAAGGCACAATAAC
>CAZSSD010000035.1:0-7517 GCA_964609765.1 uncultured Candidatus Saccharibacteria bacterium
TGAAAACTCTTTGCAGATGGTAAATGTCGTGCCCGCTTTTCTCACCTTTAAATTTTTGATGCAGGATTTTGTCTAATTGATCTTTGTGGGTTTCTATATCCATATTAAAAGCATAACAAAAAATCGCCAGGAGGGCGATTTTTTAAAAAGTTACGCAGCGCGCTGGACGTTGACCGCGTTCGGGCCCTTGGGCGAATCTTCCATGTCGAAAGTGACGGCATCGCCTTCGCGCAGCTCGTCAAAACTTACGCCGACGAGAGAGTTGCTGTGGAAAAATAGTTCTTTTTCCTGACCTTCAACGGTAATGAATCCAAAACCTTTGTCGGTCTTTTTCTTGATTACACCATTCATAGATTTCTTGCTTGGTTAATAAATAAATTATCAATAAAATGTTTAAGTTCGACTATTACTCAAAGCAGATATTTTTTAAAGACACTGTAAGGATATCGGAACCGCAAAAGGATCGTCAAGTGTGCATTTTTACAATCCGGCCATACCCCAATTTGCCCTGTGTTTAGGCCATGGGTCTTATAAATTAAAAAGGGCGTTCTTGGCGCCGCCTTTTGCAAACTTTTTAATAGTTTTGCCAAATACGATCTTGATATTTTTTTTGGGGTGCCCAACGAGATTTGAACTCGTGATAACTCCTCCACAGGGAGTTGTGTTACCACTACACTATGGGCACCATGCGGCAATATTTTTTTACTTGATAATTATATCATTATTTTCGCTTTCCATCAAGTTTAAAATAAGCTATAATTAATGGTAAATTAAACGCATTTAAAATCAAAATGCCGATTTTAAACAAAATGCATCCCTTAATCTTCGCGCGGGCCTTAATTTTGGAAGCGGCAACGTCAATTCTACTTTTGCCTCTGGTTTATTACTCCCAAGGTTTAAAAGTCGTCGCGCGCGCTACGCACGAAAAAATAATTTGGCTTGAAAGATATTTTGCGCTTGGCTTGTCATTTAAAACTTTTTTTACGCCTCTTTATGGCGACTATTCCCGCTCGGGTCGCGTGGTTGGCGTTCTCATGCGCGTAGGCCTGCTTATCACCCGGTTATCGGCGTTTCTGCTGGCCACGCTCGTCCTAGTTTTGCTTTTTATCCTTTACGGTATTTTGCCGTTTTTGGCGATCTATTTGCTTATTAATCCGAATATCATTTCTTATCTTTATCAGCGCGTTGGGTTTTTATTTTAAGAATGATCGAACTAGAAATAAAAGAAACCGAATTAAGCAGCGGCGGCAGTTGGCCTGTTAAAGCACGCGCCGATAATTTGGATTTGTCTTTTTCGGAAAACTGGCAACCCCCCTACGTGCGGTCCGCCATTGCCGGGCAACAAGCTAAACAGGTCTTGAATTTAATCTTAGCTTTAGTGGGCGCCTTTGGTGTGGTGGCGCTATTTTTGCATTTCGTCACTCCTATTGCGGATTTTTGGTTGAGAATTTTTGCGCTAACCTTACTTACCGATATTTGGTATTGGACAAGAATAGTTCAGAAAGGTCCGGTGGTCATACCGAGTAGCGGCTCGTTTGATGTCAAAGAGATTTTTTCGGACGAAGCTTTACTGATATTGCGCAAGGCTATTCTGACCCGCGGTCAGCAGCAGGCGCATCCGCTGCATTTGCTTTTACAGCTTCTCAATAATGAGAATGTTCGGACGGCTTTTTATAGACTTGGCCTAGGCTACCGGCAGTTGGCTTCATTGGTACTTTCCGTGCTGCCGAGCTTAAACATGCCGCCGCCGGCTTTGGATCGCGGGCTGGCCGAGTTGCCGTTTTTAGCTTTTGGCGCGGCCCGAGATTTGCGCCAAAAGTTTATTACGCCGCTGCTTTTACTGGTGGCTTTGGGCAGGCTTTCGGCAGAAAGCCGCAGCGGCCAAGTTTTTGACGAGCTGGCCATCACCCCGAACATGATCTTTGAGTCTGCGCGCTGGCGTTTGAGCGTGGAAAAGCTGGTGAGAAACCGGGCCCGCAAAAGTAAGTTTGCGCTGCTTAAACCTAAAGGCGAAATAAACCGGAGTCTCACTTCGGTGCCGACGCCCATCTTAAATCGGTATAGTACGGACTTAACTTACCGTGCGCGTTTGGGTTATTTGGCGTATGTGGTTGGCCGTGAGGAAGATCTTGTTAAAATTTTAGCCGCCTTTAATTCGGAGAGGCCGGCCGTATTGGTGGTGGGCGAGCCGGGTGTGGGCAAAACAAGCATCATTGATCTTTTGACCGAAAAAATGCTTTTGGAAGAAGTACCGGAAAGAATTTTAGACAGGCGCCTGGTCCGTTTGGAGTTGTCTCAAATTTTAGGCGAGGGCGATAACGCCGGCCAAGCCCTCACCGCAGCCATTAACGACGGCGCGCGCGGCGGTGATATTGTTTTGGTTGTCGAAAATATTGATGAATTCGCGCAAAGCCAGGTTAATGGTGTAAACCTGGTTTCCATACTGATGGCGGCCGTAAAAAACGCCGGTCTGCCGCTTTTAGCCACCGCCACCCCGCAGAGTTTCCAGGCCACGCCGCTTTTACAATCCAGTTCTTTTTTTGAACGCATTGATGTTTCCGAAGTTTTACCGGAAGATACCATCCTGATCGCCTGCATACATGCCAGCCTGCTCGAATCGAAGCACAATGTTTTTTGGATGTACGAAGCGGTGCAAAAAGCGGTGGAGCTTTCTTCGCGCTATCTGCAGGGCGAGCGCCAGCCCGAGAAAACTGTTAAAGTTTTGGAAATTCTTTCCGAGCGTATGAATTCAAATGATCCTCACGCGCCCAGAGTAATAGGCGAAAAAGACGTGGCGCGCATTATTTCCGAATTAGCCCATGTTAAGGCCGAGGACGTAGATGAAGGAGAATCTGCAAAACTATTAAATCTCGAGCAAAAGTTACATGGAAAAATCATAGGCCAGGAGGCGGCCGTTAAGGCCGTGGCGGAGGCGTTACGTAGGGCTAGGGCAAAGCTCACGACCGGGCAGGGCCGGCCGCTGGCGAGTTTTTTGTTTGTGGGGCCGACCGGCGTAGGTAAAACAGGGTTGGCCGAAACCTTGGCCGAAATAGAATTTGGCGCAAAAGAGCAGATGGTGCGCCTGGATTTGTCTGAATACAATTTGCCCGAAAGTATTGAACGTTTATTGGGTGGGCGCACATTTACGAGTAGTTTTGTGGCCCAAGTGCGCGAGCGGCCATACTGCGTGATTTTGCTGGACGAAATTGAGAAAGCTCATGCCGATATTCAAAACGTGTTTTTACAGGTAATGGATGAAGGTCACTTAACCGATAACGCAGGTAGCAAGTTAGACTTAACGAATACTATTATTATTGCCACCAGTAATGCCGCCGCGGCCGAAATTCAGAACGGTTTTCAAAAGGGCGTATCCGCCGCCAGCTTGACCGATCGGCTGGTCCACGAATTTTTGCCAAAATATTTCCGGCCAGAATTGCTTAATCGTTTTGATGATATTATTTTGTTTGAACCGTTAAAGCTCCAACAAGTGGCCAAGATTGTTGAAATTGAATTAAATCAAATTGGCCAAAAACTTTCCGAGCAGGGCATAACCCTTAAAGTGACGCCCGCCGGCGCGCAAAAAATCGCCGCGGCGGCCTACGATCCGGTTTTTGGGGCAAGGCCAATTAGGCGATACTTGCAGGAAAATATTGAAAATCAAATTGCTAATTGGATATTAGCCCACGAATTAGAACGCCGCGACGCTGTGGTTATCGGCGAAGATGGGCAGGCGCGTATCGAGAAAACGGCGGAGTTGGGCGTTTAGTTCCAGTCAGTATGGTCTTTTAAGGATTTCTCGTCTTCGTCGGAGAGGCCTTGGTTAATAGTTTCGTCGTCTAGCTGTTCCAGTATTTCATCCCAACGCAGGGGATCAGTCGGGCGGGTTTTGCGCAGATAGAGAGAGTCGTGGCTGGTCATATTATAAATTATAAAACATTGGTTATTAAAATCGACCGCGGCTCTTTAGTTAATAATAGGTTTATTTTACTCACGCGAGACAAATGAATCTGCACAAGATTTTAGTTTAATTTAAAATTTTTATGCCCAGTTAAAACAAAATAAGTTGATAAGCCTTGTCATATTAAGTATCTTTAAAATTTGATAAACAAAAATTTACAATAAGATGAATGAAAAAATAGGGACTCAGAAATAAAAAAAAGCCCAAAGGCTAAAGTTAAAAAAGATAAAAGAGGCTTGAAAATAAAGCAGAAATAGGATATAATAACCCAAATTGGTCTCGTAGCTCAATTGGACAGAGCAACTCCCTTCTAAGGAGTAGGTTACAGGTTCGACTCCTGTCGAGACCGCCAGTTAATAAAGTAAGCGTTAAAATTTACGAAACCGCCTTATTGGGTGGTTTTTAGTTTATACCACAAAAAACGCATATGCGTTTTTTGTGGTATGTGGTATGTTGTGTTGATAAGAATATAATCTCTTTGTTGCGGGTGCGCTGGTCTTCAGAAGACCAGCGCACCCTGGTCCAAGTGTCCCGAGCAGGGGGCTAGGCGGGCTGCAGGTCTACGAGCTCCTCGAGGATTTTTATGTATGAAAAAAGCGAAGGGCCGGTCTGAAAATTTTCATGGCCGGCCCTTAACCCACCCTCCTTGACCTACCTGTATAGGCAGGCCGGGGGCGTTGGCGTACGAAATGCGGGCTTCAGGTGGCCGCGACTGGCGCTTCCAGCTCCGCCCAGTACTTCTGGATGTCGGCGCAGACTTCCGGACCGATCATCTTGTGCATCCAGTAGAGATCCACCAGCCAGCGGCCGGACATGGCTGCGTGCAGGTTGAGACCGTGCTTGGCGAGCTCCTCGCGGCCGCCCTCCTCGCGGTCGATCAGGACCACTACATCGTTGACGACGAGTCCCTTCTCGCGCAGGATGGCCGCGGTCTCCAGCTTGCTGCCGGCGTCGGTGACCAGATCGTCGATGAGTACCACGGTCTGTCCCGGCGTCCAGATACCATCGATGGTGTTCTTGGCGCCGTGCTGCTTGGCCGGCCTCGGGCTGATCATGGGCACTCCGAGCTTCCAGCCCAGGATCGCCACGATCGGCGTGCCGGCGGTGGGTACATCCGCGACGAGGTCATAGTCTTGCAGGTTGTCGAGTATGTGCTTGTAGAGCGTGAGAGCCCAGTCGCAGGCGCGCGGGTCAGAGCGCAGCAGCCGCAGATTGAAGTAGAGCGGCGACTTGCGGCCGCTCTTGAGCGTCCAGCCGCCCTGTTCGCGTGTCCGCGCCTGGAACGCGTAGCCGACGTGCTCGTTGCCGATCTGTGGCAGCATGAGGGCTAGCGTCCTCTTGTCTCTCTCGATGTTGCGGGTCATGATTATCTCCGGTTCGGGTTCAGACGCCGCGGGTTTCGATGCCGCGGGCCATTTCCAGAAGAAACTGTTCCAGCGCGCCGACCGGGTCGGCGGCCTGGGTTACCTGTCTGCCTGCCACCAGGAAATCCGCCCCGGCGATGAGGGCATTCTCCGGAGTGTCCACGCGCACCTGCCCGCCGAGCGCTTGGCCGGTTGAGCGCGTGCCAGGAACGATGAGGTCCATCTCGGCGAGCTCCGTCATGGCCTTGAGCTGTGCCACTTCCTTGGCCGAGCAGACGAGCGCATCCAGCCCGGCGCGCTGGGCCTTGCGCGCCAGCTGGGGCACCTTCACATTCGGAGGTGCGCCGTAGGTTTCCACGCATTCCTCGGGGCTGATGGAGGTGAGGACGGTAATGCCGATGATGTTGGGCGGACCGAACTTGTTGGCCGCCATCATCATCTTCTCACCGCCGCTGATGTGCACCGACAGCCAGTGAGCGCCGGCTTCCCTGGCGATGGCCGCCCGTTCTTCGCCCACGGTCCCTTCGGTGTCGTGGAGCTTGAGGTCCAGAAACACGTGTGTGGCACCGGCGGCCTTGAGGGCCGGTACCACAGTGAGGGCGCCGTAGCGATCCACCAGGCCGTGAGCTTTGACGCCTTGAGCCAGACTCGCGAGCTGTCTGGTAAGCTTCATCGCCACCTTGAGTGACGGCATGAAGTCCAGGGCCACAAAGCAGCGTTCCTTCGCGTTTTCGTACGCGTCCATGGTTCCCCCTCTCCGCTTGTACGTGAGCGTCCAAGGCCCTTGTGGCCAAAGATCATAGTATATTAGCTGTGTTAAGATTACGCGTCAAAAAACCGCTTCCGCGGTTTATTTTCTACCGTGGTATTTTTCGTGAATTTCTTTTAGCCGTTGATTTGTGATGTGTGTATAAATTTGGGTGGTGGTAATGCTCGAATGGCCGAGTATGGTTTGCACGGATCTGATGTCGGCCCCGTTTTGCAAAAGTTCGGTGGCCAGGCTATGGCGCAAAGTGTGTGGTGTAATTGGTTTTATGATGCCGGCAATTTTAGCGTATTTTTTAATAAGTCTTTGAATCGATCGGGGAGTAAGGCCTATGTACCGACGTCCGACGTCGGTAGATAATTGAGCGTTATGAGATTCTATTTCCGATTCAATTGATTGTCCGGCTCGGTCCAGGCGGATAAATAAAGATTTTGAATTATCGTTTCTTTTATCCAAATATTTTTTTAAGGCAGATAGCGCAGATTCTGATAGAAAAACCAAGCGGATTTTATCGCCCTTGCCGCGTATGGGGAATTCGCGCGTTTTTAAATTGATACTTGTACGCTTGAGAGAGGCGAGTTCGGATACGCGCAGGCCAGTGGAAAATAAAACTTCCAAAATTGCGCGGTCGCGCAACCGAGTTAACTCGTCTTTTTCAGATTCCGTGGCCTCGATTAAAGCTTCAACTTCGTGCGGCTCCAAAAAATTTACTTCCCGCGATGGCGTTTTAGCCAACTCAATTTTGTCCGGCGCTAAAACTTTAAGGTCGCGTTTGGTTAAATATTTAAGCCAGGAGCGCAGGGCAGTAACATGGTAGTTTTGGGTAGCAAGTTTTAACGGTTTACCCTTGGCATCGCGCAGGCGGTTTATAAAAAGGCGATACTGGCGAATTAGTTCGCCGTCGATTTTTTCAGGCGTTGCCACGCCGCGATTTTTAGCAAACTCGGCAAAGCGCCCCAAATAGTGGGCGTAATTGCGCGTAGTTAAATCACTGCGATTTTTTTCTATTTCACAGTATTCCAAAAATTCCTGAATGTATTTTTCAACCCTAGTTTTTGTTTCTTTTGGCATGGAAGCGTCGCACATATTATATACTGTCGTTGACAGAAACGGCAAATTTGCGGCATAATAGAATGGCTTTATTATTTACCACCCGGATCACGTTGCCTGGATCCGCGGTGTAGTAAGGAAGGTAATATATGTTGGATAAGAAAACCAAGGACGCCCTTATTAAGAAGTTCCAGATTCATAAAGACGACTCTGGTTCGCCCGAAGTTCAGATTGCTATACTGACCGAGGAAATAAACCAGCTTTCTGAACACTTAAAAGTTCACCGCAAGGATTTTCACTCCCGCCGCGGACTTTTGCAAAAGGTTGGCAATCGCCGAAGATTGCTTCGCTATCTGGAGAGAGAAGATAAAAAGCGATA
>CAZSSD010000036.1:0-7186 GCA_964609765.1 uncultured Candidatus Saccharibacteria bacterium
GGCGCCGGAGCGTAGGGTTGTGCTGACCCCTTCGCTCCGGCGCTTCGCGCATCCGCTGTCGTGCTAGATCGGCGCAGGGCAGGGCACGTAGATGAGCCGGTCGGTGGGCGTTTGGGGGCCGTGGGCCGCACTCACGTACTTGTCGAGGAGGCGTACCACCACGACGGGCAGCGCTTGGCAGAGCTCGCGTCGGGCGGACGGACGGGCAACATCATCAGGGAATCGAGTATCGACCAGGGCCACCAACCGGACGCCGTTCGCGCCCTTGGTGACACGGTCGATGCCGGTGTCGCTGAAGTACAGGCCCCACTCCTCGGCACCGACCTCTCCTTGCCTGTTCCAGACGTGCGAGACGTTGTTGCTCGCGCCCGGGAAGATGCTCGGCGCGAAGACGATGATGCCTTCCACCGTGATGTCCGACTCGACCGTGTAGATCGAGAAGGCGATATGCCCGCCTTTGTCGGCCGCGGATTTCGGCGCATCGCCTTCATTGCCCGTGAGCCACCAGAGGAAGGTCAGCCCGAGAACCAGGGCGGCGAACGCTATGATGTGTTCCTTCTTGATGCTGTTCATGGTGCCTCCATTTGCGTGAGTTTGGCCGAATGGCCAATGCCCGAAGTGGGCGGTGCGAAACACCTGATATTACCATATATGATTGAAAGGGTCAAGTTTAGGAATTTGGCCATTTTTGCTGTTAAATATGCGGAAAATTTGCTATAATACGTATAGGTACTATGGTTAAAGTTAATACATTTTCAGTCGGAAAAAAGCACGACAAGCCAGATAAAAAAACCAAAGCCAAGGCCGAGCCAAAACCCAAGGCCGCCAAGGATGCTAAAGCCTACGGCGCGGAGCAAATTACGGTTCTTGAGGGCCTAGATCCGGTACGCAAGCGCCCGGGCATGTATATCGGCAACACGGCCAAAGAAGGTTTGCACCACCTTATTTGGGAAGTGGTCGACAACTCCGTAGACGAAGCCATGGCTGGACACGCCACCTGGGTCAAAGTCATTTTGAATAAAGATGGCTCTTTAACGGTGCGCGATAACGGCCGCGGCATTCCGGTTGAAGTACACAAGCAAACAAAAAAATCGGCGCTCGAAACGGTGCTTACGGTTTTGCACGCCGGCGGCAAATTCGGCGGCGACGCTTCCGGCTACAAAGTTTCCGGTGGTTTGCACGGCGTGGGCGTTTCCGTAGTCAACGCGCTTTCCGTACACTTGCGCGCGGAAGTGCGCCGCGACGGCAAGATTTACGAGCAGAGCTATAAGCGCGGCATAGCCACGGGCAAAGTTAAAGAAGTGGGCAAGGTTAAAAAAGGCGACGAGTGGGAGCGCGGCACGGAAATAACATTTACGCCTGATGCGGAAATTTTTACCGTAACCGAATTTGATCGCAAATATATGCTGGAACATTTGCGCCAGCAATCTTACCTCACGGCCGGGCTGCACATGATTATCCAAGACCACCGGAGCGAGCCGGAGTTTAAATATGAATATTTGTTTGAAGGCGGCATTGTTTCTTATATTAAACAATTGAACCGCGACCGCCATGGCTTGCATGAGCCGGTTTACACAAATAAGAGCGTCGACGATATTCAGGTGGAAGTGGCCATTCAATACACGGACGAGTTTGATGAGGTGGTCTTGGCTTATGCCAACAACATTATCAACCCCGAAGGCGGTTCGCATCTCACCGGTTTCCGCACAGCTTTAACGCGCTCTATAAATACCTATGCTGTAAACAAGGGACATGTTAAGGAAAGCGACAAGCTGACGGGCGATGACGTGCGCGAAGGTTTAACAGCCATAATTTCCATTAAACTTGCCAATCCTCAATTTGAAGGCCAGACCAAAGCCAAACTGGGCAACGCCGAAGTGAGGGGCGTTACTGAAGCGGTCGTAGCCGAGGCTCTTGATACATGGTTTGAGGAGCATCCCGCCGATGCCTCGAAAATTATCGGCAAGGTTTCTTTGGCGGCCAAGGCGCGTTTGGCCGCGCGGGCCGCGCGCGATGCGGTGATACGCAAAGGCGTTTTGGAAGGCCTTTCTTTGCCGGGCAAACTGGCCGATTGTTCGGAATCAGACCCAGCCAATTGCGAATTGTATATTGTGGAAGGCGACAGCGCCGGAGGTAGCGCGAAGCAAGGCCGCGACCGCAGATTTCAGGCCATACTCCCTTTGCGCGGAAAAATTTTGAATGTGGAGCGGGCGCGTTTGGATAAAATGCTCAGCAATAACGAAATAAAAAATTTGGTGATTGCCATGGGCACCGGCGTGGCTGATACATTTGATATCTCTCGGCTGCGCTATCACCGCATTGTGGTGATGACGGATGCCGACGTGGACGGCGCCCATATCCGCACACTGCTTTTAACTTTGTATTATCGTTACTTTCCAGAAATCATCCGCAACGGCCATTTGTATATTGCCCAGCCGCCCCTTTACCGCGTTCAGGTGGGTAAGGAAGTCCAATATGCTTATAATGAAGACGAAAAGACAAATATTATTGAGTCTTTAAAAAATAAAGCCGGCAAAAAAGGGGCCGAGATAGATAAGGAAGCGCTTGACGAGGCCGCCGCGGCTCTGGCCGAACAGGGAGAAGGCGAAGTGCGCACTTCGGAGGAGATAAATATTCGCGGCGTAAATATCCAAAGATACAAAGGTTTGGGTGAAATGAATCCCGGGCAACTTTGGGAAACAACCATGGATCCGGCTAGCCGTGTTTTGCTAAAGGTAGAAGTGGAAGACGCCGAACAAGCTTCACATATTTTTGATACGCTCATGGGCGCCGAAGTCGCCCCGCGCAAGCGTTTTATTCAAACACACGCGAAAGCGGTTAAAGATTTAGATATATAAAAAAATGGAATCAGTACGAGCAGAAAGAAATGTTATTCCTTTTCCCACCGGCTCCGAGCGCGGCGAAGAGCCGCGCCCGCGTAGAAAGCGAGAAGTCGGTGAGAACTCCACGCCGGATCTTAACAGGTTTTTTAGATTAATGTCAGCGAAGCCCTTTTTTCATTACGATAAGAGCGTTGACTGGCAAGGGTTTTTGGTGTCAGCTGAAAAAAATTGTAACGATATTGAAGATTGGGAAGAGTTGAGAGCCCATTTGCTCAATTTAGCCCGGGTCTATGGAGTACCCGAAGAAAAGCGGCCGGAGTTAAATGATCACATTTACGATGTTATTGATATGGTAAGAGGACCTTTGCTCTAAATTAATAAATAGTAGGAACGGCGAGCGGGCGGTCCCAGAGGGGCCGCCCGCTTGTTGCTCACCGATTGGCGCCGGTTTTCTCCGTGAGGCTCAAGAAGTCCGCGAGCCGGAAGCCGGCTTGCCGCGCCGCCAGCAGGTTCGGCAGCCGCGGCTCCAGGCAGGCGAAGTCGCGCTGCATGGCGTCGCTGACATCGCGGGCCGGGATACCGAACTTGGCCGCTCCTTGCAGCAGAGTGAAGCTCTTGCGCAGCGAGCGGACGCGCGCCGAGTCCAGCAGGGGCTGAATGTAAAAGCCCATGACGGCGATCTGGCTCGTGCCGCAGGTGTTGTCGGCGCGAAACGGGGTCCTCGTGAGGTGGTTCCTGGCCGCGACCATACGCTTGGCGATCTCGCCGGCCTGGTCGCCGTCGATCGGAGCGAGAGAGAGGGTCAAGAATTGCTCCTCGAGCTCGCGGTAGGCCAGATCGGCCATGCGGTCGGCGGCCTGGCCGACCAGGCGCTCGGTCTCGGAGAGGCCCTGGAGCGAGCGGCGCAGCGAATCGGCCTGGGCGAAGGTCTCGGCTGCGGCGATCTGGGTGAGCAGTTCGGTTGTGCGCTCGCGAGCTCGGTCCTGACGGACGACACGAGTAATTGCTGTCGCGAAAACTGCGACGATGACGGCGATGATCAGCAGTTCGATCACCGTGAAGCCACTTTTGGTGAGGTTCATGTCTCCGTCCTTTTGGAGGCGCAAAGCGCCGTTGGTGTGAAGGGAACATTATATTGTGCCTCAAACTTATGTATTCGTCAAATAGTTCGCTAAATAATAATGTTAAAGCCTCTATAAATGCAAAAGACGGTTGACTCGGCGGTCAACCGTCTTCGCGGTAATTCATGGTGCGGTTCGTACGGTAATCGTATTAGGTTGTCGGTTGTGTCGCGGGCATCAGTCTCTGCCTTCCCATCCGCCGCTTGACGCGCAGGATCAGGTAGATGATGATCAGCGTCGAAGGGATTGCCCGGCCCAGGTAGATATAGGCGAGCTCATCATCCTTGATGATGGCCGGGTAGACAGAGGTTATCCCGGCCAGCAGCATGATGCACCAGAACGACACCGCTTCGGTGGTACGCGTTGCGGTCCAGAGTCGCCGCACCGTAGCGGTGTAGGCCACGATCGCCAGCGCTTGGGTGAGCTTGTATGCGTTCACCACGTCATCGGTTGCCAGCCAGAAGACAACGATCAGCGCACCAAGCACCAGACAGAACTTCTGGAATTTGTCGAAAGCCAGATGAAGCGTTTTGTTTTGGTAGTGTCTCCAGGCGACACCGCCGAGCATGATGCCGGTGTTGATGAGTGCCGACGTGTTGCCGATGTTGCCGGCAAACGACCGGTTGTCACTGTTCCAGTACATCCAGTTGGACAGGACAAACATCACGAACATCAGCACCCATGTGGCCAGTACGGGGTCAATCTCGCGCCGAAACGTGAGATACACGTACCAAGCAGCCCCGAGGATACTTAGCATGATCGTCGCGACCACCATTGCGTCTCGCACCGTATCCTCCGTAGGTGATGGGGGGAGCTTTGTTTATTATATAATATTATATCAAATATATCATAAAATGTCAATATCGATTGCTTTATTTGCAAAATGAGTAATGAGCGGGTATAATAAGTTCGTAAATAGAAAGGCCCGCGAAGGCCTTTTAAAAAAGGGAATTTTCGATGATCCGACCCATACAGTTTCTCAAAGACGTTTGGAATGAGCTCAAGAAGGTAATCTGGCCCACGCGTGCCCAGACTATTAAAATGACGCTCTATGTGATTTTTATCTCCGTTTTTGTGGCCATTATTTTAGGCGCGGTGGACTATGGCTTGAGTGCCCTGGTTCAGAAATTTTTGGTTGAATAGAAATGCTGCCTCCAGGCCACATTGCCGGCGGATACCTTACGGCTTACGTACTTTTAAATTCCTTAAATACCGCCTTTAGCCCCGCCGACACAAATCAATTGCTTTTACTGGGGGCATTGATTGGTGCGGCTCCGGACGTCGATATGTTTTACGCTTTTAATAAGCTAAAAGGATTTAGGTTGGCGAGGGTGGATGAATACGATAATAATCACCGCATATTTATAAGCCACGCGCCTATTCTCTGGTTAATAGCCGGCTTACTAGTATTCTTTCTGGCGGGCACGATTTTCTGGAAAATATTTGGTTTACTTATTTGGTTGGGCGGTTGGTCGCATTTTGTTTTGGATAGCTTAGAATGGGGCGTAATGTGGTTGTGGCCGTTTAAAAAAGATGTTTACGCCTTAGCCAATAAGAAATATCCGGCCATGGTCCATGATGCCAAGGGATTTATCGATTACTGGTTTAAATATTTATTTAAGGACTACGCAAAACATTTTACGTTTTATTTAGAGATATCGGTTATCGTCGCGGCCTTGGTGGTATTTACTGTTAATTTTGCATTTTGATTTTTAATTTTTGAGTTTCTAATATGCCTAAGCAAATAGTCACGGGCGAAAGAAGATGGTATGCCCTCTCCACATACTCCGGCCACGAAGACGCCGTGGCCTTTAACCTCAAGCAGCGTATTGAATCCATGGGCATGGAGGATAAGATCTTCCAAGTTATGGTGCCCAAGGAGAAGAAAATCAAGGTTAAGAGTGGTAAAAGAATTACAGTTGAAGAGAAGATTTTTCCGGGTTATGTTTTAGTGGAAATGATCGTTACTGACGACTCTTGGTACGTGGTGCGCAATACGCCGAATGTGACCGGCTTCGTAGGTTCCGGTACCGTGCCGACCCCGGTTTCCGATGAAGAGATTAAATCGATCATGAAGCGCATGGGCGCGGATGAGCCGAAGTTCAAGATTGAGTTTGCCGTTGATGATTTGGTCAGAATGATGGACGGACCGTTTAAGGATTACGAAGGCAAGGTGTCTGAAATTGACGAGTCTAAAGGCAAGGTTAGGGTAATGGTTAATATCTTTGGCCGCGAAACGCCGGTAGAGCTCGATTTTTTGCAGGTGAAGAAAGTATAGAATTAATTTCCTTCGAATTCGCGAATAAGGACGAATACGCGAATGACCGCGAATTACAAATAACACAAACTATTCGTAACCATTCGTAATTCGACCCGATTCGTAATTCGAAGAGTGTAGACATATGGCTAAAAAGATTAAGACAACGTTAAAGCTACAGATTTCGGCTGGCAAGGCTACGCCAGCGCCTCCGGTGGGTCCGGCTTTGGGCCAGCATGGTTTGAACATTAAGGATTTCGTCGACGCTTTTAATCAGCAAACCGGCGCCTTAGGCGATACCGTGATTCCTGTGGAAATTACGGTTTACGAAGATCGCACTTTTAGTTTTATCTTAAAAACTCCGCCGGCTTCGGTCTTGTTAGCTAAAGCCGCCGGTATCCCCAAGGGTTCGGGAAATCCGCTTAAGAGCAAGGTCGGCAAAATTACCAAGGCCCAGCTTCGCGAAATTGCCGAAAAGAAAATGCCGGATTTAAACGCCAATGACGTCGAACAGGCGGAAAAAATTATTGCCGGTACCGCGCGTTCCATGGGCATAGAAATTAAAGAGTAATTAATCCGTGTAACCTATAACCCATAACGTATAACGCGTCAAAAGCGATACGGGTTACGTGTTACGCGATATACGACGAACATGAGAATAAACAAAACGGTCCGAACAATATACCTCTATCTCGTTTCTTTGATAGCCCTAATATTTATTTTGGTAAACGCCGGCTTAATGCTTAATATGTCTTTTCAGACCTGGGTAATAACAAAGGCGGACAAAGCTGATTATAACGGCAGGAGCGTGCCTGCACCCAAAGCCTACCTTTCAGATGAAAACCGCCCAATTGCCGAGCAGCTTAAAAATAGCCCAAGCTTGAGTGACGCCCAGAAAAAGCAGGTAGAGGCTTGGCTGGCCGATTATGAACGTTCACGCGCTGAATACGTTGATCCAGCGACGC
>CAZSSD010000037.1:0-6679 GCA_964609765.1 uncultured Candidatus Saccharibacteria bacterium
ACTTCCCAGCATCACTTCCGAGTATGGTCTCCTGGCATGGCTTCCCAATATGGCTTCCCAGTTTTCAAAATACCACAAAATCCGCATATGCGGATTTTGTGGTAGAAAAAATATTCTGAATATTTTGTAAGTATTATCTACCTCTAAAAACTAACTGGCCCCGGTCGGAGTAATATTAAGGCAAAAGTTTGCCTTTTTCATAAAATTTTCGCACCTTGGTTAAATCTGCAGGATCAAGCTGGCTTATCTTCATTACCGTCACAAACTGATTGATACGCAGATATGAAGATACGAAATCTATCTCATCTCTGGGATCAAACGGTATTATCCAAACGGTGCGCTGTAAAAAATAAAATTGCATCTGCCGCAACTTTTGTCTAAATTTATCCGCCGCATATTTATACTTAATCGGTATGTCAGCCAGCACTAGCCACCAATTCCGATCCCATTTACCGGAAAAATCGATGGCCGTAGTATCAAAATTGAACTTCTTCTCAAACCGGCGCCCTTTTTGCCTTACTTTAACCAAAAAATCTTCGCCCACGGGTATTAAATCAATGTAGTTTTGGCTCTTATAATAGTATAATGATCGGCGAATGGCTTTTTCATATTGATTTAACCTTTCTCGGCGTGAACTATAGGTTTGATATTTATAGCGCCGCAATTGGCTTACGGCCTTAAAAATACCGGGCAAAGCGGCACCCAGCATCAAAGTGCCGGCGACAGCAGCCGTAATTAAAACTACCTCACCGGCGGTTTTTAGGACAGCTATTTGTTTTTCAGAAAGCGCCAAGCCCGGTTCCGGCTTAGCGCTTTTAATAAGCATGTTCAGCCTGGCCCGCTCATTGGATTTTGTTTCAGATTTCATTATTTAAAGTGCTTTTATTATCTAAAATCATTATACCACAGAAAACGCATATGCGTTTTCTGTGGTATTGAATGTTTAATATTCACTGACTGAATGACTAAATGTTCAATGCTCTTTTTCAATGCTCTTCGATGTTCTATGCTTGGTATCCGATAAAAAAATCCCGGACTCTTAAATTTTTACTTTCGATATTTAGGCAAATAATAAGCGGCCAGGAGTGTGGTAATCGGTACAGCCAAGACAAGGGCAATGCTGCCGACAACAGTGCGCACTATTTCTTCGGCAATAAGTTCGCCGTTTAAAACTACCCACCAGGGCTGGGTGTCATTTAAGCTAAAAAGTAAAAACAAGGGCAGGGCCGCGCCGGCGTAAGCCAACACCAACGTATTAATCAGCGCGGCAATATGTTCATGCCCTACTGAAAGTCCCCTTTTATAAAGATCGCCAAACTCTAGTGACGCGTTGGCCTTGCTAATTTCGTCTACGGCCGCGGTCTGGCTGGTGGTAATATCGTCTAAAATACCAAGGGTGCCGATAATAATTCCGCCCAAAAGCAAGCCTTTTAAATTAACGTTTTCGGCCAGGCCCACCTGCAGAAGCATGGCCTCTTCGGAACCTAGCCCCAAAAGCCGGGCGACGCTTACAAAAATAAAAGCTAAAGCCGAAGCAATCACTAAAGTAATGATGGTGCTCAAAAGCGCAAGCGAGGTGCGGCGGTTAAACCCGTGCGCCAGATAAATAGATATCAAGGCAATTACAAAAGCGCCCAGCAAGGTAATAATAATGGGATTGCGGCCTTCCAGAATTTGGGGAACGATAAACCAGCCCAGCACCAAAACTGTAAAGGCCAGGCCCAAAACCGAAGTGAGTCCCTTAAGCCGCCCAAAAAATATGGCCACTCCGAAAAACAACGCAATTACCATAACCAGCGGCCTAATCCGGTAATAATCAGCGATATAGTAAATAGTTTCATCGAGCGACTGAAATTGACTGACAACCACTTTGTCACCCGGCTTAAAAACCAAAGCTCCCGGGCTCTGCACGCCGCTTTGCTCGTTAATGACCAATTCCTGTCCTTTTTTATCGCCACTTAAAATCTTAACTTTGGTTATGCGCAGATCGGCCTGATCATTCACCTCCAAAACTCGGGCCCGGTAAAATTTTTCCGGAATATTTACATCAGGCGAAATTGACTCTATGGGCGTTTCTTCGGCCGCATGTTCTTCGCCCTCATACGCGAAACTCAAAACCGGCGCGACGAGCGCGGCGACCGTCAAAAAAATCCAAATTGTTCTTTTGATATTGAAGAGCATTATTTTACCCGGAAAATCATTTTCCGCTTTTGTCCGGCCTTTTGCACCCGGGTTTGGGCTAAAGCCATAGCGACGGCCCGCGAATTCAAATTTTTCTTGAGACTGCTTTTAACCACAGCCTCCGTGGCCTTGACTACTTTTTGTTTAACTAAAGCAAACATCTTCTTTGGGCTAAAACCCTTATATTCAGCGTAACTGGAAATTACTCCGCCGGCGTTAGCCACAAAGTCGGGAATGACCAAGACGCCCTTTTTGGCAAATTCATCTTCCAAGCTGACACTCATGGGAATATTGGCGCCCTCCACGATCATCTTGGTCTTAATATCGTTTTTATTAGACTGATTAACAGCATCGGTCACGGCCGCCGGAATAAGTATGTCGGTCTTGATTTTCCAAAATGCCTCTCGGGAGAGGCGTTGGCCTCCCGGAAAATCCCCTACGGATGCGTTTTTAGATTTAAATTTCAATAAGCGCCCATAATCAAGGCCGGCCTCGTTATAGATGGCGCCGCGGCTGTCGGCCACCGCCACGATTTTAGCGCCCATTTCATCCAAAAACTTAAAAGCAAAGGTGCCGACATTGCCAAAACCCTCAATGGCCACGCGCGCCTGCTTAATATCAATTCCCAAAAGTTTGGCGCCAATCGCAGTCGCATGGGCCACACCAAAGCCGGTGCTGCCAAGTTCGTGCGGCAAGCCGCACATTTTTTTACCGGACATATAACGGCAATACTTGCCGGGCTTGCCGGTGGCGGCCTGAAAATTACCCAAAGCTTGCACAAACCACATCATTTCCTTTTCTCCGCTATTTACGTCTGGACCGGCAATGTATAGGTCAGGAATAAAAGGCGCCAAGGCGCGGGCGAAACTTTGGACATGAAGCTTTTTTAGCGATTCGGATGTTCCCGGCCCGCCCTCCGTAGCCTCGGCCAAGGGGGGCCAAACCAGGCCGGCCTTAGCCCCGCCAAAAGGAATATCAGCCAAGGAATTTTTCCAGGTCATGGTTTCTGCCAGACGATAGACTTCTTCTTCGCTGACGCTTGCGGTCATGCGGATGCCGCCCTTGCCCGGGCCGAGGGCGGTGTTGTGAATAACCAAAAAACCGGCCATGCCTATTTTGCCGTCTTGGACCTTAACAATATATTCCGGACCAAAATCATCTTTTAAGCCCGGATTTTCCAATATCGTTACTTTGCTTTTTGCTTTCATATTAAAATTTAATGTTGCCGCATTTCCTATTATAATCTGCTTTGCCCGTTTTTGTCACTCCGGGCCTAAACTCGATCAAACAAGTAAGCAAGCTTCGGTTTCCGGAAAATAGGATATAACACACAATCATACCTTGCCATCAAAACTGTATATTAATACAGTTTTTATGTGCTTACTTTTTGCCAAATTCAGGCCTTGAATATAAACCGGGGGCTGCTAAAATACCTGCGCTATGAAAAAACTATTTAACGTAAATTTCTTACCGCGCCGGTATCGCGCCAATGCGCGCGGAATTGGCGGCCTAATTAATAAATTCCTTAGATCCGAATCCAGGCTTAAGGTTACGATGCTCACCATCTTCCTGGGTATTTTGAGCTTAGGCTTAATTCAAACAAGCTCGCTTGCGCAAAAAGGCGCTGCGCCCGTAAGCAAGGCCGAGGCCCAAACTATTACTGGTGATGTTTCTAAAATTATGTTTGGCGCAGATGCTGACCAGAATGAAACCAATCAAATTCTAGAAAAGCAAGTTAAATTAGTATCTTCGCGTCCCGCTTTTCTGCCGTCACTCAACGTGATAAAAAAACACGAAGATGAAATTCGCCGCGTGGCTCGCGCGAAAGGCGTGCCGGAAGATATCGCCATTGGTATATTCTTATTGGAAAATGGCGGGTCAGAATATGCCATTTCCGTGGCCGGTGCCGCTGGCATCGCCCAGTTAATGCCCGGCACCGCCCGTGCCCAAGGCTTGGTTGTAAACGCCCAGCGCGACGATCGCGCCAACCCGAGCAAAAGCATTGAGGCTGGTTTAAGCTACCTCTTGGAAAACTATCGCCTGCTTGGCGACTGGGGTTTGACCACCTGGTCCTACCATGCTGGCGCCGGTAATGTATGCAAAGCGGTCAGAATCTACGCCGAAAATAGGTTTGATCAGGCTTTGGCTGGCTGCAACCCCACCACCGCCCAATTTGTCAAAAACAGGAATATAACCGTGCATGACGTACTTTCTAATGGCGCCGTGCAGACCCGCGTGACCAGCCGGCTCTACGATGACTCCGCCGGCTATCCGTATAAAGTGATGGCCACAGCCCACCTTTTTGCCTTAAGTAAAAAACTCGGCCAGCACGAATTCTGGCAAAGAGTAGCCCTCTTAAATAGCGGCGGCATGAACATTCAGGATATCTCAAGTTAACAATCAAAAAACGGCTCCCGGAGAAGGAGCCGTTTTTTTAATCGGGGTTGATATACGGGGTTGACACAATTTTTAACCGGAGTATTATAAATATATAAATACCCCCCTCCCCTATCTCTAAATATTATGCTGGACCAAAAACTTAAAAGACGCGCCCTGCATAGGGCCAAAATCATCAAGGGCCAGCTCGAGGGCCTTGTTAAAGCCATAGAGAAAGAGGAGTATTGCCCCACCCTTTTGGAACAGTCCCTCTCTATTCAGCGGTCCCTAAAAAGCCTGGATAGTTTTTTGCTTGAAAATCATCTCAAAAGCCATGTCGCCCATCAAATGCGCGCAAAAAAATCGGGTGACCGGGCAGTCAGGGAATTGATTAGAATTTATACTTTAGCCCACAAAAACTAATATGACTAAACAAAGCTCCCTCATTTTAAGCATTGCCGCCTTAGTCATTATACTGGGCGGCGTGCTGATGTATGCCGAGCCAGATACCAACACTCAAGCTGAAGGCGACGGCAGCCAGCACCAAACTGAAAATATTCTTAAGCCCGACCGGAACTTACAAGACTTTGGCACCATTGCCATGAAAGATGGCAAAGTTAAAACAACCTTTAAGGTAAAAAATGAAAATGCCGAGCCTTTGCAAATGAACAAACTTTACACCTCGTGTATGTGTACCGAAGCGGTGCTCATCATGGTCGGCGGCAAACGTTTGGGGCCGTATGGCATGCCCGGACACGGCGCCTTCCCCACCTTTAAGGAAAGCTTGGCGCCAGGCGAGGAGGCCGAAATTGAGGTGGAATTTGACCCTAACGCGCACGGCCCTTCGGGAGTCGGCCCGATTGAACGTGTTGTGATTTTGGAAGACACTGCTCATCAGCTCATGAGCGTACAAATTAAAGCCAATGTAATCCCTTAGGCCATGAATAAGAAACTGGCAATTTTAACGGCTCTTTTTGTCTTAGTGTTTGGCGGCGCGCTTTTTTTTGCCAAAGCCGGTGCCGGCGCAAGTTTACTGTGGAGCATAAGCGATAATGGTAAAATTCTGCTGCCTTTGGTGACAGTCGCGGCTTTGGTGGACAGCATCAATCCATGCGCTTTTTCGATTTTAATTATCAGCATAATTTTCTTGTTTGCCCTGGGCAAAACCAGGCAGCACATCTTTAAATACGGCTTGAGCTATATCCTCGGTATCGGCGCCGTTTATCTGCTCATTGGCCTTGGTATTTTGCAGGTTTTGCATATTTTCAATGTTCCCCATTTCATGTCCAAAGTTGGCGCCGCTTTGCTTGTGTTGTTTGGTACGCTCAATGTTTTGCAGGCTCTCTTTCCTAACTTCCCCATTCGTTTTGCCATACCGCAGGCCGCCCACGGCAAAATGAACGAATTTTTAGAAAAAGTGAGCTTGCCGGCTATGTTTGGCTTGGGCGCCCTGGTGGGCCTTTGCGAGTTCCCCTGCACCGGCGGCGCCTATCTTACTGTTTTAGGCCTTTTACATGACAATGGCACTTATTGGCGCGGCGCTGGTTATCTTCTGCTCTACAACCTTATTTTTATATTGCCGCTTGTGGTTATACTCCTGATCGCCTCGGAAAAAAGTTTAATCGACAAGATGCAGGCTTTCCAAAAAGACAACAGCCGCAATATGAAGCTTATGGCCGGATTTATTATGATAATATTAGCTTATGTTATTCTTAACCTCTAAAAAAATTTGCCCGATTTGCGCGGCCGTGGTCTTGGCTTGGCTGGCTGGCCTTGTCACTTTGTATTCAGGCGCAACCTGGCTCGACCCATTAATCGTAGGCATTTTGATGGGAGCCTCCTTGGGCGCCTTGGCCGAAAAATACGGCGGCAAACTGGGATTTTGGTGGAAAACATTGTTTGTCGTGCTTGGCCTGCCAGCCATTTACTTTATGATTGAGAAGGACTTAGCCAAAGGGCTTGGCATGCTATTGATTTTAGCGGTGGTAACTCTCTTATTCCGAAAAACAGAAACTGACAGGGCGGGCGTTGGTAAAAAAGATTTATTTAAAAATTGCTGCGGATAATATGAACCACGAACACCATCCAAAACCCATTGACCAGGCAGACCTTTGCTGCCAGC
>CAZSSD010000038.1:0-4743 GCA_964609765.1 uncultured Candidatus Saccharibacteria bacterium
TACCGCCGCGCGGGCAAGCATTGTCCCAAAAGTGATAATTTGGGCCACTTTGTCTTGGCCGTATTTTTGGGTGACATAATCTATGACCTCATTGCGGCGATTGTCCGCAATGTCTACATCGATATCGGGCGCGCTCGGCCGCAGGGGATTTAAAAATCTTTCAAATGGCAGCAGCCAATCTATCGGATCAACATTGGTAATGCCGAGACAGTAAGAGACTATGCAGCCGGCGGCCGAACCGCGCGTAGTGGTGATAATGCCTTGCCCGCGCATCCAGTTAACAAAGTCCGCCACCGTTAAAAAATAACTGGCATATTTCTTGTCGTTGATAATTTTCAATTCATATTCTATGCGATCTTTTATTTCTTGGGTTATGGCCCGATCTTTGTATCTTTTATCGAGACCCTCGTACGTTTTTTGGCGAAGGTAGTTTTCCGGAGTTTGTTCGGCCGGGATTTCGAAAACAGGGAAGTAGCGCTTGTCAAAATCAATTTCGGCCTGACAGCGTTCGGCAATAACTAAACTTTGGCTAACAGGCGCCGTGTCTTGCCAGAATTTGCGATAGACTTCTTCCGGACTGCTTAAGGACAGGTCCACGCCGCGCATGTCCAATCGATTAGTATCGGAAACGAGTTTGCCGGTTGCCACACAAACCAGGGCGTCTTGGGCGGCGCTGTCTTCGGGGTGAAGATAGTGGCAGTCCAGAGTGGCCACCCGCGGTATGCCGGTCTGAACGCTTAACTCTTTGAGCGCGTCGTTAACTTGGCCTTGCTCGGCGATTTCGGGGTGATGCTGGACTTCCAGAAAAACATTATTTTCGCCAAAGATAGAAATGTATTCTGCCAATATTCTTTTAGCCTCTGGCAGAGAGCCGTTTTCGGCAATGGCACGGGGTATTTCTCCAGCCAGGCAGCCAGACAAGGCAATCAAGCCTTCAGAGTGTGCCCGGAGAGATTCTTTGTCGATACGGGGTTTATAGTAAAAACCCTCCAGGTGGCCCAGGGTTACCAATTTCATTAAATTTTTATAACCGGTGCTATTTTCCGCTAAAAGGATTAAGTGGTAATAGTTGTCGTCGAGCTTGGATTGTTTGCGGCTGCGATGCTCTAAAGCCAAGTAAGCTTCCACGCCGATAATTGGTTTTATATCGGCTTTTCGGCAGGCCTTATAAAATTCAATGGCGCCGTACATGACGCCGTGGTCCGTAAGGGCCAGGGCCGGCATACCTAGGGATTTGGCCCGGCTGACCAAGTCGGGTATGCGGGGCAGCCCATCAAGCAAAGAGTAGTGCGAATGGGTGTGAAGATTAACAAAACTTTTTTGATCACTCATGAGGCGTGTTTGTTGCTTTAGCGGCGGTCTGGCGTTTACTTTTTCGGTTCAGACTGACACCGATGCCAATGACGATGATTGTGAAGGCTACTAATATCATAGGCAGCATCCGGTAGACGGTAAGATGGGCCAGTTTAACAACCGCAGCCGTCACATTCTTTCCGGTTTCGGTATCGGCGAGCAGAAGGGTGATCGCGATAATGGCGATGAGCGCGAGTATCAGATAGATTAGCAGACGCCCCAACAGGCCTTGTATTTTTCGCGAGTAAAATTTCAGCTTAAGCCTGCTTACCTCAAGCGAGGAAAGGCCGGATAATTCCGTGATGGCTGAAAAATAAACCCGCAGAATCTGTTCCGTGGTTTGTTTGCCGATATTGCGGGGCAGGCGCAGTTCGAGCAGTTCGTGGGTCAATTGGCGGGCGTGTTTCAACGATTGCGGGGAACTCAAGTGCTTTTCCGTTAACTCGAGTTTTTGATCAAAATCTTTGCCCGGTGTTTTTTTTTGATGCAAGACTTCGCGCAGAAGTTTCTCTGATTCCAAAATCGCTAGGGCGAAGCCGGCCGTATCGCCTTGGTCATAGTATTTTTCAATTTGGGACCAGTCCAACATAAGGGTATTCTACCAGATTTCGGCAATTTAGCTATTACGGGTTTTATGGTATAATTAAGGCATGTTGGGCGGAGAAAATCAAAATCAAAGTCCTGAAGATTTTTTTGCGGGCGGGGCTAATTTTTCAACAGAAGCGCCGCCGGGCCCGCGTTTACCGGATAGGCTCCGCCGCTTCGTTTTGACGATTTTTTCGGCCTTGGCTGAAAGAAAAAAATTGCTTCTTATTATTGCCGCAGGCGCGATACTGCTTATTTTAACTAATGTTATTTTAGATAAGTTATTGACCAATGAGCCGATTGCCGAAAACGAGACGCGGCCGGCCGCTAGCTACAAGCCTGTCGCGGTAGAGAAGGTGGTTGTTTTGTCTCGTTCGGCGGACACGGCCGTGGCTGTGGTTCACATTAGAAATACCAATAAGCGGGTGGGCGTTTCGACTTTAAACTACACTTGGCAAAGCCATGGCGCGCACGCCGCCTCCGGGGCCGGACGGACTTTTATCCTGCCGGAACAAGACCGTTTTTTGGTAATTCCCGTTAAACAGGGCGTGCCCGGAGATGTGGCCGTAGAGCTTGCTCCGCACGCGGATCGTTTTAAGGAGCCCTTGCTTTCCGGCGCGGAATTAAAGGTTATCAATTTAAATGGAGAAAATACCACCGAAGGTTTTGTGATCACGGGCCAGGTTAGTAATAATACTTCCTATACTTTATATACTTACGATTTAACGGCTTTGGTTCGCGACACCAGCGGTAATATTATCGGAGCCGTCGCCACCCAGATGGAAAATATTTCTCCCGGTCAATTTAAAAATTTTCGCCTGGTTTGGCCGAAGCCAATTGAAAATTACGGCGTGCTCGACGTGAGGGCTGCTGCGAATACGCTTTCGCGCGTCAATTTTGATCTTTATTTTGAGGCTAACGGCGACAAGCGTTAGTTTGTCACGATATGAATAGGGCAAAACTGGATTTTATTTTTTTATCGGCCGCCGGATTAATCCTGCTCGCCGGCCTTTCCACACTTTACAGCATCAGTGTCACTGGGGGGGAGAATATCTTATCCCGCCAGTTAGTGGCTTTGCTGCTTGGCGGAGTTCTTTTTCTGGCGGCTGCTTTTTTTGATTACCGAATGCTGGCCAGTTATGCCCGATCTATCTATGTCCTGGCTTTGCTGCTCCTGGCCTATGTTCTTTTTTTCGCGGCTCCGATCAGAGGAGTTCAGGGCTGGCTCTCAATAGCCGGTTTTAATTTTCAACCGGTCGAGCTTGCCAAGATCGCCCTAATTCTGATTTTGGCCAAGTTTTTTGCCATGAAAAAGGGAGAGGTAAAAAGCGGCAAGGTTTTGCTGCACTCGGCCATTCTGATGATTTTACCGGTGGCTTTGGTTATTGGCCAGCCGGATTTAGGTTCAGCGGTTCTTTTGTTTGCCGCTTGGTTCTGTCTGTTGTTTTTTTCACCGGTTCGTTTTTCTCATATCGTCATTTTGTTTCTTATTTTCATAATGGTCGCTTCGGCGGGGTGGTATGGATTTTTGGCAGACTATCAAAAGGAACGCTTTCTGACTTTTTTAGACCCAGGCGCCGATCCCCAAGGCAGCGGCTATAATGTGCGGCAGTCCGTTATCGCGGTTGGCTCTGGCCAAATTTGGGGCCGGGGCTTGGGTAAAGGTTTCCAAAGCCACTTAAAGTTTTTGCCGGAAAAGCATACTGACTTTATTTTTGCGAGCTTTGCCGAAGAGATGGGTTTTTTGGGCGCTTTCTTGTTAATCGTGGCTTTTGGCATACTTTTTTGGCGGATCGTGCGTACGGCTCTGCGTTCGCCCGACAGTCTGGGCATGTATCTATGTTTAGGAGTGGCCGCCTTGATTGCGGTTCAGGTTTTTATTAATATTGGCATGAACATAGGCTTGATGCCGGTTACGGGCATTACGTTGCCGATGGTTTCTTACGGCGGCAGTTCTTTAATTATGACCATGTTCCTTTTGGGCCTAGTGCAGAGTGTGTACCGGCGAAGCCAGAGCGCGGTTTAAGTAGACAAAAACGAAAATTTCAGCTATAATAAGCTAAAGAGTACGTGCGGCCTTGGCCAGCAGAAATAAAAATAAAAAAACATGGCTGAAAAATTACCTGAAAAAGAGTTGGCGCGTGTTATCACATGGCTTTCTGAAAAAATGCGCTGCCCCCTCTGTGGCTTTAGGTATAATTTGGAAAGAATAAAGCTTTTACCCAATAACACCGGGCCAATTTCTAATGTTTTGTTGCACACAAACTGCGGCGACTGCAATTCAGCGCTCCTTTTTGCTCTTGACGTCAGGGGAGGGGAGGTCTTTTTGGTGGGCGTGGTGACCGATCTTACGCACCAAGATGCCTTTAAGTTTGAGAGAGCAGCACCTTTAACCGCGGACGATGTTTTGGCTTGGCACGATTTTTGGCAGGCTTGTCCGGGCGATATTGCGGCCGCTTTAAGCGAAGCCGGGGGTTGACTAAATAGAACTATTTTAATAGAATAAACCTTGCTTACAAATTAGGTGAGGTTTTTGTTTTTTTATGCCAAATACAGAAAATATAAGTTTAGAAGCGGCAACACGCAACGGCGAAGGCGCGAAGGCGAATGCTTTGCGCGCGCAAGGCCTGGTCCCGGCTGTGCTGTACGGTCACAACACGGAAACGCGCTCGCTTTCGGTTCCGGCCAATATGTTCGACAGAGTTTACGGGGCCGCCGGTGAAAGCACCATCATTGACCTTAAGATAGACGAAGGCGCTTCGGTTAAGGTTTTAATTCATGATATTCAAAGACACGGCACCCGCG
>CAZSSD010000038.1:4753-6409 GCA_964609765.1 uncultured Candidatus Saccharibacteria bacterium
GATATTATCCACGTCGATTTTTATAAAGTAAATATGACCGAAAAACTAACCGCAACGGTGCCTTTGAAGTTTGTGGGCGAAACGCCGGCGGTTAAAGAGCAAGGCGGCACCTTGGTCCACCCAATCTCGGAAGTTGAGGTAGAAAGCTTGCCGCTCGACTTGCCGCACGAAATAGAAGTCGATGTCTCTGCTCTTAAGACTTTTGAAGACGTCATCCGGGTTCAAGACCTTAAGGTGGACAGAAGCAAGGTTGCCATTTTGGCCGAGCCTGACGCAGCCGTCGTTTTGGTAGAGCGGCCGCGTACGGCAGAAGAATTGGCGGCGCTTGAAACTGCTCCGGCTGAAGTTGATGTAACGGCTGTGGAGGGTGTCGAGAAAGCGCCAGAGGAAGCGCCGGCTGAACAGGCAGAGGAAAAAGCTGAAAGTAAGGAATAGGGTAGTTTCGGCTGAATTCTTATAAAAAAAGAAAGCCCTCTGAATTTTAATGTTTCGGGGGGTTTTTATATATTTCTAATGTGGCATGACCGCTAAGCCTAAGCAAAAATTATACAAAAAACTGGATATCCATTAAAATGTATAATATTGCGGATTCGTAAAATTAAAAAAATATGCGAAATCAAAATAAAAAATTGGCCAATATCATCGAACGGGCCAACCCCACCAATAATCCGGTTTTAACCGACAAGCAAATTGAAATTCTAAAAAATACCGGGCAGGTGATACTGGCCTTGGCGGCGGTAGCGGGCGCTATAACCGTGGCCGGGGCCATGCCCGGCCTAACCAAGGCTTTAGCTCGCTCGCCTTGGGCAAATAGTAAGTTTGCCGGATGCGGGCCGAATGAACGTAAAAAGAGAATGAATGAGGAAATAAAACGAGGTTTCTATTACCTTAAACAAACCGGACGGGTGCATCTTATACCCAAGGGGGACGATTACATTATTGACGTCAAGGAACCGGGCCGGAAGGTGATAAGGCAAATCAATTTTGAAAATATTGTTATCTCGGCCGATAAAGCCTGGGACGGCTGCTGGTGGGTTGTTTTCGCGGATGTTCCCGTTAAGGAACGTTATTGGGCCGATAAATTTCGGGAGAAACTTAAAGCCATGTCTTTTTATCCATTACAGCGCACAGTTTGGTTTTACCCATATGACCCTCGGGATGAAATCGATTTTGTTTCGGAGTTCTATCATATTTACAAATTTGTCACAGTTATGAGGGTCGACCAGCTAAATCAAGGCGATGCAAAAATTCTGACTGATTATTTTAAAGAAAAAGGTTTAATTTAAAAATTATAGAAATAAATGTATATCCATTTATTTCTATAGATATGGTTTGTTTCTAAAAAATGTTTAGGTTGTGGAGTTTTTAGTTTTATAGAAAAAAATGTATATCCAGAAAAAAGTATAAAATTGGGGAATGGGAGTGGGGTTGGGATGAGGGAGTAGAAACGGGAACGGGCGAGGAGAAAAAGGCGGGGTTGGGAAATGAAAAAGGCCCCGCGGCGTATGGCCGCGGGGCCTTTTAGTTGGGGATCTTCGTTAATATGTTAAGTTAAAACCATTGTTTTTTTGACAAATTTTTCCCATAATGGTATGATGCAATCATTCACGAACGGTGCGCGAAGGGCGCATTCGTTCACAGACGGCTGATTCCCAA
>CAZSSD010000039.1:0-5945 GCA_964609765.1 uncultured Candidatus Saccharibacteria bacterium
GTGGTGTGATGCACGCGCACTAGCGGAATATCCAAGGCCATGGCCAGAGCATTGGCGGTATCAATGCCCACCAGCAGAGCTGGCAGGAGCGAAGGCCCGCCATAAGTTACCGCCACCGCATCTATATCCGACTTATTCATTTTTGCTTTCTTTAACGCCTCTTTAATCACCGGCATCATGACCGTGACGTGTTCGCGGGCGGCTACTTCGGGCACGACACCGCCGGTTAGTCGGTGTATAGGTATTTGGGAAGCGGTTATGCTTGAACGTAAATTGATAAACCGTCCGTCAAAATTAACTATGGCCGCCGCAGTTTCGTCGCAGGAAGTTTCTATGCCTAAAATAGTAATTGTCTTTGGCATAAGCAAATATTACCCCTCTATGTATTTTTTCTCAATATCTACAATTTAAAAATACTAAGCACCAAATTCTAAACTCTAAATAAATTCAAAATTCAAACTTGTTAATTGGAAATTATTTAGGATTTAGGTACTAGAAATTAGGGTTTAAAAAACGCGGATTACTCCGCGTTTTTGTTTAAGACTTCATCAGCCAATTTCTTGCTATTTTCAATGGCCTGGTTGAGGCTTTGGTCGCCGAATACTACTACCACAACTTCTTTATCTCCCTTTTTAACCTTGGTGGCGAAGTTATAGTCAGAACCGTCGGTAAATCCGGTCTTACCGCCCTCAACCTCGTAGCCGTTGTCTGTCTTTAAGAGTTTGTTGGTGGTACCGATGGCGAAGGCGCGATGATTAAGCGGCCGAATTTCGTAATAGGTTGTTTGCATGACTTCTTTAATAACCTGATTTTCCAGAGCCACATCAATGATTTTGGCATACTCTTCAGCCGTGGATCTATTTTCGGGGTCAAGGCCAGAAAGTTCTGTAAGGCGGGTATCTTTTAGGCCCAAACTTTTAGCCTTCTCATTCATTTTATTGATGAATTCTTGGCGAGAAAGATTTGTGCCCTTATAAAGGGCGTTGGTTGAGTTATTGGCCGAACTCATCAAACTTGAATACAAGAGGTCTCGCATTGTAAGCTTGGTACCCACAGGGACGCGCATGGTGGCACCGCCGACAAAGTCTTCTTTTTGCAAAGTAATAACTTTGTTAAGATCGGGATTTTCTTCCATCAAAACCAGGGCGGTCATAACCTTAGTTAAGCTGGCGATGGACCAGTTTTGGTTTTTTTGGTAAGAGATCAGGGCATCGCCGGTCTTGGCATCCGAGACGTAGACCGCTTGCGCTTTAATATTTAGCGGCGGTGTTTGCAGTTCAGCTTTGGCGTTTGATACTGGTAATTCTACTTTTTTTATCTGACTGGGAATAATGGGTGAGAGCAGAGAAGTAAGAACAAGAAGACTTACTAATATTGGCATTATTTGTGTGGACAGGGTTTCCGCTGCCTACTGACTAATGTAGGGTTCCAGCTTTTTAAACCAAAAGCGGCCGGAAAGGCACGCTCGAGGTTCATTAAAGCGAAGCTTGATATATCAGCTTGCGGTGATTAAATTTATCGGGGCTGATTATATGTCTTCTCCGAAGTACGCATAATCGGCTCCGTACCCTTAAGGAGATTATATAGATATTTGGGATTAAAACAAGCTTCGGCTTTGTTAACTTTTCATGAAAGTTATGATAAAATCATAGTGCTGAAAAGGCTATTAAAAATAAGCAAAAACGAGCATGAATTATATCTATGTTGCCGCGGCCCTGCTTCTCTTAATTATTGTCTTGAAACAGGTAAACCAGTATGAACGGGGCGTAATGTTCACCATGGGCCGATATACCGGCATGAGGAATCCGGGCTGGCGTATTGTCGTTCCGGTTTTTCAGAGCATACGCAAAGTCGATATGCGCGTTAAGGCCGTAGATGTGCCAAACCAAAAGGCCATTACTAAGGATAATATTTCCGTAGGTGTTAATGCCGTTATTTATTATAATGTCGTAGACGCGGCCAAAGCTATTTTAGTAGTGGAGAATTTCTATTACGCTGTTTCGCAGTTGGCCCAGACCACCATGCGCAATGTGGTGGGCGAAGTTGAACTAGACGAGCTGCTCTCCCAGCGCGAGGCTATTTCCGAAAAAATCAGAAGTATTGTCGACCGCGTTTCCGATAACTGGGGTATAAAAGTTGATAACGTGGAATTGAAGGATATTGTCTTGCCGGAAGATATGGAGCGGACAATTGCCAAACAGGCCGAAGCCGAGCGTGAAAGAAGGGCTGTAATAATTCAGTCTCAAGGTGAAGTGGCCGCGGCTGAAAATATGGCTAAGGCCGCGCAGCTTCTGGCTGGCTCACCGGGCGCGTTACATTTACGAACTCTGCAGTCCATAAACGATATTAGTTCCGATCAATCGAACACTGTTGTCTTTGCCATACCGCTTGAAGCCTTGCGAGCTTTGGAAGGTTTGAATAAGAAAGAATAGCACCGCTATATATACGGGGTTGACGTTGATAGTTTAGCTCATTAAGATTAATTTACTTTTGTAATTTGAAATTCTAAATTTTGTAGGGGAAGCGAGGTGGAATTCCTCCGCTGTGCCGCAACCGTTATAGCCGGGCTACCTACAGGTTATCTTTCCCGAGCAGGAACAGGGTAGTTTGGCCGTTTTTTTTACGGCTCGCCCAAATAAGCCTTTTCCTGGCCAGGAAGAGGTTTTATTTTTGACAGGGCCGCGTTGCCAGGGAGTGCACGCGGCGAACCGACAGAATAGAGGAGGAGTTATGGAACCGTCCATTTTGCGCCGGCGCTTTATCGTGGCGGTCGGTGAGGTACTCGGACTGAGCGCACTGGCGGCGGCTTGCCAGTCCATTCTCGGTCTCGGAGGCAAGAAGGTCGCGCATGGCGAAGCGCAGCGGCAGATGACCGTCCTGGCTGCGCTTACGCAGAGGCACGGTGTGGCGTACCGAAACACCAACCATGGCACCATGGTAGCCAGCATCGAAGGGGAATCCGGTGATCTAATATACAAAATCAACGGGGCCATGCCCGACATTTCGGCTGCTGGCAAGATGCTCAAGCCGGGTGACCGCTGGGAGTGGTACCTTGTCTAGAGGGCGGACGGCACGAGAGAGGGGGCAGGGGGCGACGAAGCCCCCGCCCTCCCACGCCACAAAAATTTATGCGATATCTAAAATACTTTAGTTTACCTATTATTCTGATTCTTACGGTTATTATATTTTCCGGCCAGCCAGTTACGGCTGCACCGGACTTGCGCAAAGCTTTGGATACTTTGCCAAAAGATGAGGAGTGGTCGATTATGGCTCATGCCGCCTTGGGTGAATATGTCGGACAAAACTACCTTAAGAGCAATGCCGGTTTGGAAGAAGCTACGGATTACGAAAAAAGAATACTAGCGATTACAGCACTGGGGGAAAATCCGCGCAATTTCACCGGCCAAGATTTTGTGGCCAGACTCAAACATTTTTACGATGGCACGCAAATGGGCGCGCGGGATTTATTAAACGATGATATTTTTGGTTTGCTGGCTTTGCATTCAGTGAGTGAGAATGGGGAAATCATTTCTAAACTTCGTGCGCACATTTTAAAAAATCAAAACTCCGATGGCGGTTGGGGCTACTCTACTAAAGTTAAATCTGATTCAAATACCACGGCCATGGCGGCGGCGGCCTTGGCCCAAACTGGTGGCGGAGTGCCTAACTCGGCCTTAAGTTACTTGAGCCGGTCTCGTGTAAGTGGCAGTGGTTACGCTTATTCGCCGGGCGGCCAACCAGATGGTGCCTCGACTGCTTGGGTCATTATGGGTTTGCGTGCCGCCGGGCAAATTATACCAACAGAGGCAAAGCAGTATCTGGAGTCTTTGCAAAATTCGGATGGCTCCTTTCGTTGGAATAATGCCAGTAAAACCGGATCAGGACTGGTAACCGCCTATGCGGTTACAGCTTTGGCGGGTAAGAGTTATCCTTTACGTACAGTGAGTGCGGTGTCTGTCACAACGCCGGCGCCGCAACCTGCTCCGCCAGTACCCGCCGGGTTGACTCTGCCAGCAACTCCTGCAACTTCGACTGTCGTGAATAACGCACCCTCGCCGATTCCACCAGCCATGCCGAGCCCACCTTCGCTGCCGGTACCGGCAAGTGTATTACCATCATTACCATCAAAATCCGTAGAAGTTTCACCTGTGCTTACTCCCGCAAAACCTGAAATAGTACTACCTACGCCTGCTCCCGCAAGTCTCAATACAAATTTTAATTTTGATTTAAGTGTAGCCTTTTATTGTGAAGATCGTTCTAAACCCCATATAGTTGTGAGCTGGCGCAGTATGCCCGAGGCTATCGCTTATGAAGTTTACCGCGACGAGCAATTGTTAATTTCAGATGGGGCCGAAAAGTTTAAGCCGTATTTTAGCAAAAGCGGTTGGGCTGATAATTCTATTATTTTAAATAAAAATTATGTTTATGCGGTTAAATATCGGACCGGTGCCGAATTAAAAAACTATGCTTATCCTTTGAGCATAGTTGCCAGCTGTAATTAATAAACTCCGCAACGGGAGTTTATTTTTTTTGATTATGGTAGTCTAGCAGGAAGAGGAATGTCGGTGTAAATTGGTCTTCATTCTCCTGGCGCATCTCGGCAATTTCTTTAAGATCAAAATATTTAGCTTCATCCATTTGCTCGGTGTTTGGCTTGAGCTCGCCGCCGTACACGCCTTTGTAGAGTGATATAAATTTTTTCCTGCCGTCATCTTCCATGGCGGTTTTACCAACAAGCTCCAAGCTAAGGGATTGGGCATTAATACCTAGCTCGTCATTTACTTTTCGTAAAGCCGCTTGTTCGTAGGTTTCACCGGATAAAACATAGCCAGCCACAGAAGAACCCCATCGGCCGGGGTATCTTTCACGGGTTGAGGCAAGTTTTTGCATAAGCAGCTCATCTTTGGGGTTAAATATAAAAATATGGGAAGTGCGGAAGCTGGCATTTTCCCGGAAGATATTTTTGCGGCTGATTGGGCCGACGACTTCATCGTTTTCATCTACCCAATCTATAATCATGTCGTCCTGCGATTCCATCATACCTGTATTATACGGCCTGCTTGAAACTGCGCAAGGGCTTTTTATTCTACAGCATCACTCCATCTTTTTTGGAGTTTTTTACGGTTTTGATATAATGGCCTTAAGAGATCGGCAATAAAACAAATGCCAGATTCAAAAGGTTCGGCCTCGACGATAGTTATAATTCTGATATTACTTGCTTTAGCGGCTGGTTTTGTTTGGTTTAAATTTTATAACCAGGCTAGCCTCCAATATTCTGATTCGCCCACTATTAGTGAAAATAACAATCAAACCGAAAAACCAGCAAAGCCGCGGCAAGAGGATGTCGCCGATGTCCCCGCAGGCTGGCGTTCCTATCAGAGCGACAAGTACGGTTTTGAATTTAGTTACCCGCCTTATTTAAGCCTGGGAGCTATGGCGCCGAACTCGGTTTTGGGGACTTATGAGGAGCCAATAGGCGGTATTTTTGTCGGTAATGATGTTTGGATACCTGCCAAGAAGCCAGATGCTTTGTCTGATAAAATTAAATCTTATTTTGCCGCTTATTACGACGGCGCTTTCGAAACGCAAGCGGAAATGGATGAGTATTTTGAGAATGTCGAGGGGCCGGGCGCGGCCTGCAAAAAAGAAAATTACAGCAATACCGCGGTGGCTATTAAAGCGGTAACCTGCGCAGGCGAGGGTGGGGGAGCGGTTTATGTTTTGCTTGAGGATTCAGCCACGGTAGTATTTATAGACGGTTATTCTGGTGGCTACGCGATACAATCGCAGCAAGAAACCCCGGCCGGTTATCAAGATGAAGCAGATTTTGCCAAAGTTTTGGCCAGTTTCGGTTTTGTAGATTAGCCAAACGGGCTGGACATTTCCGGGTTTTTTTGTTACTATAGATCAGTTAAAGTTGAGGTCCCATCGTCTAATGGTTAGGA
>CAZSSD010000040.1:0-5400 GCA_964609765.1 uncultured Candidatus Saccharibacteria bacterium
ATGCGTTCAGCACAAACGAACGCTCCCGGGCGGTGCTTGAGCCCTCCCTTTCCTCCGGTTTTCTTTTCAGGTCTCTCAGGTCGTTACCCTCAAAGAACACCCAGAGAACCGTCTGCGGCTTCAGCACAACGGCAAACTGACGCAAGACCCCCAATTGCTGATGGGGACCAGTGTCAGAAAGACCGAGGTTCGCAACTTTTTTCCCGAGCCGCCGCGCAAGACGGCTGGTAAAAAGACTGGAGTCCTCTACCAGCAGCGCCTCCACGAACGAATCGCCAATGACGGCAACATCAGCCGTAGAAAAAGACTGCAAGTTGCGAAACCCGTGACCGTCGTAGCGGACATTGTAGTAATACCGACTGTCCGCTAAGCAATAGTTGATGGCGATGTCGCCCGCGCTAACGCCGCGCAAGTGACGATTACGCGGCCGGTTCCCCTCTCCCAATACCTGTTGATAATCTACCGCCCCGACAACGGCGGTGATTTCCAACATGAGGACCAATCCTATCCAGACAGCTACCCAGATCAGGGCGCCGCCTGCAAACGCCCGCCACCGGCCGGTGGCGACGAAATACTTATACATCGCCTCCTCCTGACAGGGTGGATAGGGCTTGTTCCAAATCGACTCCTCAGAGCCGGTTGTTGTATATTAGCAAAAAAGTCTACTCCGTTGCCAACTAACGCTTTTCATTGAAGACGATGATAGGCCTTTATCAACTCTTCCTGTCCAGGATTATTCCGCAGGCCTTCTTCCAAAATAAACTTAGCTTCGGGACGGTTGTTCTGCCGAAGTAACAGAGTGGACCAATTTAAATATGCCGTAACCGCATTTTTATCTATTTCCACGGCCTTACTGTATAAACTTTTCGCTTTTTCAAAATCATTTAATAATTCATACACTTCCCCCTGCTCAATATAAGGCAGAGGCTTTCCCGGAATTTTTAAAATCAATTCATCGTAACTTTGCACGGCATTATCGTATTTTTCCAAACGCGCCTGGGTTTTGGCCAATTGCCAAAGATAGTTGTAATTTTCCGGCTCATCCTTATAAGCCCGCCTAAAATATTTTTCAGCTTTGTCTAATTCATTATTAGCCAAATACTTGCCTGCCTGTTCATATTTTTCACGCGCCCCTTGGCTTTTATCCAAAGGTGGCAACACCTGAGAAACCAAAAAAATAACAGCAAGCAACGCTATGGCGGTGCCAAGAAATTTCTTTACGGAAGCTGTAAATAATAAATTAAGCATAAGTGAGTAACATTATTATAACATGGCCCTTGTCAAAAGCGGGCGGAAACTGTAAACTGTGGAAGCCATAATATTAAATTTCGAATGTAATGCCAAATACTAAATCAGCCGAAAAGGCCATGCGTGCTTCACGCCGAAAACAGGTGATCAACCAGAAAGTTAAGGACAAGGTAAAACGCGAAGTTAAGGCTATTCAGAAGCTCATTACCGCAGGCCAAAAAAGCGAAGCCGCCGCTAAGATGAAAGCAGTCATGAGCGCGCTGGACAAGGCCACCAAGAAAAAAGTTTTAAAGAAAAATACTGTCTCGCGCAAAAAGTCACGGCTGGCTAAAGCCCTGAACAAGCTACAATAATTATCACACTCTTTCGCGGCCGCGAGAGAGTGTGATAAACCGCCGCGCCATCTCTATTAACCGAGAGAAGGACAACACCGGCGGTTTTTTTGTATAATGACAAAGCGATGCTTAACTTACTTAACTTGCAAAAAAATATACCCCTGGCCTCTTGCACCACCTATAAAATAGGCGGCCCGGCCGATTATTTTGTTGAAGTAAAAACACGGGACGAATTGGTTAATGCGGTCAAAGACGCACGCGCGAACGACCTCCCCTATTTTATCCTCGGCACAGGTGCCAATATATTAGTTACCGACAAAGGTTTCAGGGGTTTGGTAATTTTAAACCGCACGAACAGCATTGAATTCTTGGCGGGCAATAAAGTCAAAGCTGACAGCGGCGCCGTCGTGGCAAATTTAATTGAGTTGTGCAAAGAAAAAGAATTATCCGGCTTTGAACATTTCGCCGGCATCCCAAGCTCAATTGGCGGCGCGCTTTGGCAAAACCTACATTTTTTGGCGCCGGACAGAGTAAATACTTTTTTTATTGAAGCCATACTCCTAGAGGCAAACATTCTCGACAAACAAAATAATATTCAAAAAGTAGACAAGAGCTTTTTCGAATTTGGCTATGATGACAGTATTTTGCATCACCAAGAAATCATTGTTTTGGATGCCACATTTCAATTAACGCCAAAACCGCGCGCAGAAATCCAAGCACAAATTGACGCCAATCTTTTGTGGCGAACAACCAAACAACCCCAACTTTGGGAATATCCTTCCTGCGGCTCGGTATTTAAAAAAATCGAAGATGCGGGCGCCGGCCGCCTGATTGACCAAGCCAGCCTTAAGGGCAAGCAAATCGGCCAAGTGAAAATTTCCGAAAAACACGCCAATTATATAATCAATCTCGGCTCCGCGACGGCGAATGATGTATTAAGTATGATTGAATTAGTTAAAACTACGGTCAAAGAAAAACTCGGCTGCGACATGCAAGCCGAGATCAGTATTATCGGTGAAAGATAACATACCAACATACTTGAGAATGTTGGTATAAAGAATACTTATTCAAACAGAGGCTGTTCGGGGAACAGTTCTTTTTGTTTTTCCTTCAAAATCTCGAGCAATTCATTAAAATATTTTTGCACTTCCGGATCAGCGGTCATTTTGGGCGCTTTCTCTTGCACCATTTTATCTAAGGTAATTTTGTAATGCTTCCAAGAACGGCCGCCGTCTAAATAGTTGTTAATTATAGAAAGCAGTTTATCTAAAGCATAAATAAATTTGCTCTCCTGATCGGCTTTAACATGGTAGCTTTTTAGCAGTTGTTGGAGTTCAGCAAACTCGGGCAGTTCGCCGATAAGCTGAGCCAGAGCTTGCTCTTCTCGATATTCTTTGCTTTCTATAAAATCTTTATCATCCGTAAACACCGAAGTGTCGCCCGCATAAACTTCAACCAAATCATGAATGAGAGCATACTTAACTACCTTGTTTAGATCCAGTTTTAAATTTTCAGAAGCGGCCATATACCAACCAACCATAGCCAATTGATAACTGTGTTCCGCGTCATTTTCTTCGTAATTTCGGCCCGGCACCAAAATCCGCCGCTTTACCTGCTGGAATTTATGCGTCAATTCCACGAATTTTAGAATATTGGGCAGATACTTCATACTTATAT
Source organism: uncultured Candidatus Saccharibacteria bacterium (assembly GCA_964609765.1). Lineage (GTDB taxonomy): Bacteria > Patescibacteriota > Doudnabacteria > UBA920 > 2-02-FULL-46-11 > CAZSSD01. The sequence continues at coordinate 3,261 of CAZSSD010000040.1, forward strand.
TCTACAAGGTTTAAACAAATATTGCCTTATATTTCTTCATACCCCGGGAAATAATCGGTTTTGATTCTGTCCCCACTTATACCCATGCCCTGCAATATGTTTTCCATTGATCTTACCATAGGTTCAGGGCCCGAAATATAGAATATTCTATCTTGCCAATCAGGAATCTGCCTTTTAATCATCTCGGTATCTATAAAACCTGTTTCCCCGCCCCATCCTTCAGGAACATTTCTTTTCTCGCTAATGGCGTAAACAGTTCTCATGGCAAAGCGATTTTGTGCTTCGGAAAAAACATCCCCAAAAACGAATTCCTCGACGGTGTTGGCGGAATAAAGCAAAACAATGTCGCGGGATAAATTTTTATCCAGCAGATAGCGAACCATACTGCGAAAAGGTGTAATGCCAATGCCGCCGGCAATAAAAACCAGTTTTGCTCGCTCTTCCGCCGGCATAACAAAATCTCCCTCCGGGCCAGTGGCAGAAATTTTATCTTCTCTCCGCAGACTTAAAAGACTCTTTTTAAAACTGCTCGCCTGCCCAGGTATCTTTGCGGCCAGCAGTAAATCTTTTTCAGCAGGCGAGGAAGCAATGGTAAAATAACGCCTTATGCCGCGGCTATCGGCCTTGGCGTGATATGCGGTCCACTCTAAAAATTGACCGGGAATAAAATTAAAATGTCTTTGCCGCGCAAACCAAAAGCCGTATATATTAGGCGCTAATTGTTCTTGTGCCCGTAAGATTAGGCTGGCGCGTATGGAGGGTGAAATTGTAAAAGCAAACACGTTTCCAACCAGAAGGGCTAACTCCAGCGTATAAGGAACGGCCAAGTAGGTTTGAAAAATAACAAGCATGACCGCAACAAACACCCCATAAACAAGCCTCCCCGCTTTTCTTTTCGGCGAGGTTTGAGGTTCGGTAAGCATAATAAAGGCAAAAAATAGGATAGCTGTATTCACCAGGAGGCCCCACATAAACCCCAGTGCGGTGCTAAGGTCATAAAAACTTTGGGGCCAAAAAATAAGGGTCAAAACTAAATAAGCCAATAGAAACGAAAGTAATAAAGGGCCGCGATTAGTTTTCTTTATCACAACCAATCCTCCCAAAATAATCAAAGGCGCCACCCAAATACTGCCCACCCACCAACTAGCCGCCTGGTTTAATACCAAGGCGGAAATTACGGCCGCGGCGGCCGCCGGATTGAATAAATGTTTGCCCCGCCAAGCTAAAATGTACTTAGAGGCCATGGCCGCTACGCCCAAAAAAGTTAAAGTAGGCAGGCTGTCCGATAGACTTTGCGGACCTGCGATCAAAGCTAAAATCAAGGCGGTGATAAAAGCCGATTCGGTGTTGGCCTGCGTTTTAAAAACTTTTGCCAGCAACAGATTAGCCAGCCAACTAATCAAAACCAGGTAAGCGGCAGAGAAAAAAATATGGCTCGGGTTAAACGGCAAAATATTAAATATACTTAATGCCGCAGAAAATATGATCAGGCTAGCCAAGTAATATATGGCTAGCCTGTACATCGTGACTCGATTGAGTAGTTTGTCTAAAAACTTCACGGGGTTTTTATTCGACGATAATAGTACCGATATTTCGCGGCATTAAATGGTCATGATACCGCCACGTACCTTGTTTTGTGAAAGTAAACTCATAGGTCTGATCCTTGCCTATACCGGTCTTGGCGTCAAATTCCGGATAAATGGTGTGGGTAGGATGAGGCGCGGAGGCTAGCCACATATTCATTGAAGATTCATTTTTAAAAATAACAATAGCCCCGACTGGAATGGTCAGGCTTGCGGGTGAGTAACCGGAATCCGTATAAGTAACTTCGTAAGACTGATTTTGATCCACTTTTTCATTTTGGGGTTGATTATTTTCGGCATTATTCATCTGTTCCTGACTCTGCGTAGGCGCCATTACCTTATCATTGCCGCCAAAAACCAAAATGCCGACAATAACCAAACCGACAATAGCAATGAGAGTGAGAAGTGCATTTTTATTCATAGCTTTTTAGTTTAATAATTAATTTTCATTAATAGTACACTTAATCCTTTCAAAAATCCACATTAAAAATCAATAATTAACTAATGCCAAAAAGGAAAATCCTGTTTTTCCCGCTTGGTTGGGTCGGGGTTATATT
>CAZSSD010000041.1:0-5286 GCA_964609765.1 uncultured Candidatus Saccharibacteria bacterium
TAAATGTCGCTTACGGCGCCTTGGGGCTCCGAAGGTCAGCCGAAGGCTGAAACCTGTCGCCGCAAGGTTCTGCCCGCTGTGGGCAGGTTCTTACGCTCCAAACTCTAAAATCTAAATCCTAAACTCTAAATATTTTGAATTTTGAAATTGATATTTAAACATTATTTAGGATTTAGAAATTAGGATTTAGGATTTTACGCTAAAGAATCTGTAAATTGTTGCAAAACTCCTTTTAATTTCACTTCAGTAGCTTCAGACAATTCTTTAGACTTCTCAATTTCCGCCAAAACCTCTTTGCCAAAATTATCCATATAGTCATAAAGTCGGGTTTCAACTTCACGGATATTTTCCGGCTTTACGGCATCCAAATAACCATTGGTCACGGCATAAATAGAAACAACTTGCTTCTCCATGGGCACCGGCTGGTACTGGGCCTGCTTGAGAATTTCCGTTAAACGGCGGCCAAGCTCTAGCTGCGTGCGAGTGCCCTCATCCAAGTCAGAACCGAACTGGGCAAAAGCCTCAAGCTCGCGGTACTGGGCCAAAGTAAGCTTGAGTTTACCGGCAACTTTTTTCATAGCTTTGGTCTGGGCGGCCGAACCGACACGCGAAACAGACAAGCCAATATTTAAAGCCGGACGGATACCCTTGTAGAATAAGTCGGCTTCCAAATAAATCTGGCCATCCGTGATAGAAATGACGTTCGTAGGAATGTAGGCCGAGACATCGCCAGCCTGCGTTTCAATGAGAGGCAAGGCCGTAAGCGATCCGCCCCCAAAGTCTTTATTGAGTTTGGCCGCACGCTCCAGGAGTCTGGAGTGCAGGTAAAAGATGTCGCCCGGATAAGCCTCGCGTCCCGGCGGCCGGCGCAAAAGCAGCGCCACTTCGCGATAGGCTACGGCTTGCTTGCTTAAATCGTCGTAAACTATAAGCACATCCTTGCCTTGATCCATGAAATATTCGCCCATGGCACAGCCGGCATACGGAGCAATAAAGGAAAGAGCCGCTGCTTCGGAAGCGGTGGCAGCCACGACGATGGTGTAAGCCATGGCGCCGCGCTTTTCAAGCTCGGCCACAATCTTAGCCACCTTGCTTTCTTTCTGGCCAATAGCCACATAGATACAAATCATATTCTGGCCCTTTTGGTTGATGATCGTATCCAGGGCTACGGCCGTCTTGCCGGTCTGGCGGTCGCCAATGATAAGCTCACGCTGGCCGCGGCCAATGGGGATAAGCGCATCAATGGCTTTAATGCCGGTCTGGACCGGCTGATTAACCGATTGTCTGGTAATAACGCCCGGTGCTATTTTCTCCACCGGATAATATGTGCTTGATTTGATTTCACCCTTGCCATCAATAGCTTGCCCTAAAGCATTAACCACGCGGCCAATTAGAGCATCACCTACAGGCACAGACAGAATACGGCCAGTGGTGCGCACGGTATCGCCCACGCGGATCTGCGTGTAATCACTTAAAAATATGGCGCCCACGGTGTCGTCATTGAGGTTTAAGGCGACGCCAAAAATACCATTGCCAAAATCAAGCATTTCCATGCTGCCCACCTCCGATAAGCCGGAAACACGTACCACACCGTCCCCCAGTTCTAGGACGGTACCGACTTTTTCAAGCTTAACCTCGGTTTTAAAATCCGAAATCTTTTCTCTCAATTGTTTTAATATTGCGTCTGTATTCGCCATGTTGATTATAAATTAATTTAGGCTGACATTTTTGCCTTAAGTGTAGCTAATTGTTTTTTTATGCTTGCATCAACTAATAAATCAGCCACACGCAAAACAAAACCGCCGATAATATTGGGATCAATGCGCTGCGACAAGGCGAGCTTTTTGCCCACGACTTGCTCAAGGTTCGCCTGCAAAACCTTATCCGCCTTAATGTCATGGGCTGTGACTAATTCAGCCATGGTCAGGCCTTCTTCGGCCAGCAGCATCTGCCGCAAGTGCCCCTCAATTTCTGGATACAGGCTAAGGCGGCCTTCCGCCGCAAGCAAATTCACAAAAGCAGTTAGGGTTTGGTCCAAATCCTTACCTTGTGTCTGTTTAAGCGTTTCCGCGAGCGCTTTAGCGTAATTTTTAGCGTCAGGCCGCATGATTAACTAACCTTCTTGAGAGTCTCGTCAATTAATTTTTTATCTACTGAACTTTCTAAATGTTCGCCTAAAATTTTACCTAAACCAGCCGTAACTAAACTGGCCATCTCGCTCTTAACTTCGGCGAGCATCTTGGTCTTTTCGGCGGCAAGTTGTTCGGTAGAGCGCTTAAGAATCTCTGCTTGTTCAAGCCGAGTTTTGGCAATTAAATCTTCTTTGACGCGGCCGGCTTCGCTCTTGGCTTGATCAACAATATCAGTCGCGGTTTGCCGGATCCCGACCATTTCCCGCTTCTTCCAGGTCTCGAATTCAAGTTTATTTTTCTCAACGTCTTGAGCATCCTGCAAAGACTTCTCAATACGCTCGGTGCGGGCCTGCAGCTTTTTGGCTACCGGCGTTAAAACCCAGCGCCAAAGCACAAAGAGGACAATGCCAAAATTAATTAATTGGGCAATAAAGAGCTTCCAATTAATACCGAGCGTTCCGATCACGTTACTACCCTCTTCGGCCGCATGGGGAGCAGCTTCGGTAGCAGCTTCCATAATCGGAGTCGCGTTTTGAACTGCTTCGCTTGCCGCTTGGGCAATATTAATAAAATCCATAAACAGAAAACTGATCCTTTGTAATTACAAAGTGAAGGTAACGACCAGGGCGTAGATGGCGATAGCTTCGGCAAAGGCCATGCCTAAAAGCATCGGCACAAAGATACGGTCCGCGCTTTCCGGATTTCGGCCAATGGATTCCATGGCTTTAGAACCAATTAACCCAATGGCGAGGGCCGGCAGCGCGCCACCAATGGCAATCGCGGCGGCCTTGGCCAGACTTAATAATGCTTCTGGAGACATAAATAGCTTTCCTTTTCACCCGCCTAAATTTCTTTGAAATTTTGGCGCGTCCTTACTTATTAAATTTAATTACAGATTTCAGCTCACAGCAATTGTAAGCTAAATCCTGAAATCAAACTATCGGCGTCGGCTGGATATCCTCGGTACCATGCTTGGTGCCATGGCCATGCGCCTCCATAGTGGCCACCGTCAAGTAAGCCAAAGTCAACATTGAGAAGACAATAGCCTGCACCAAGCCGACCAATAACTCAAGGGCCAAAAACGGCAATGGCACAATAAAGGCAATAAGCCCGGCCAAAACTGTGAGCAAAACCTCGCCCGCAAAAATATTTCCAAAAAGCCTCAAAGACAGCGACAAAACTTTAGCCACTTCAGAAACAACCTCAATTAAACCAACGAAAAATTCAATTAAGGCCGTCATGATGGCGATAGGCTTGCCGGATTTAACCGCATGCCAAATATCGCCAAGCTTGATAAACTTATTGGCGTATTTAAAAAAGCCGATGGCGGCGATGCCTAAAAAGTGGGAAACGGCCACAGCCAGCACCGCCATAGCCACCGTCATGTTCAAATCGGCGTTAGCCGGACGGAACATGGGTATCAGCTCAACCTCGCCACCGTGCAACTGATAAACGCCTATTGAACCCACGCCGGGCAAAATGCCCATCCAGTTCGAAATTAAAATAAAGAAAAACAAGCTACCGACAATGGGCAAAAACTTTGCTGATTTTGGCCGGTCGTGGGTAACCTTGTCCATATAAGAAAGCAAGACTTCAACCAAACTCTCAACAAAATTGGCAAAACCGGTCGGCGCCGTTTTGGCCGTATCGGTCTTTTTAAAAATACGGCGTAAAACCAAACCGGCCACCAATAATAAAAAAACGACTATGCTGCTGTTAATATAAGAATTGGTGATCGAGAAATTCCCTACCTCAAAGATTTTCTCGGCTGCGAGTGGCGGAATTACCATGTTAGTTTCTTTTTAACCGCTCGGCGATTGTTTTAATTCTTTTATAAATACTTACGGAACTCATGAGCAACGCTGCCAATATACCGATTATGACAAAATAGTTGGTATTGTATTTGCCGTCCAACCACTTACCCAAATAAATGAAGATAAGGAGGGGTACGGCAATTAAAAAGGCAAAGTCTCCGGCAATGGCCCAAAACTGCATCATCGGAGTCTTTTGCAATTTTTTATTCGGGCTTTGTGAGCTTGAATCCATTTATTTTGCTAGTTTATTCTATGTTAAGAGAGAAGAAAATCAAGGGTGCCAAAAATGGCTAGGGTTGACAAATTGCTGAAAAAATATAAAATAAATTATTTATTCAAATGGTGGACCGTACCGCCTGCCTACCGGCAGGCAGGGATTCGAACCCCGCCGCTTCTGGTGGAGACGAGGGGATTCGAACCCCTGACCCCCACATTGCAAATGTGGTGCTCTAGCCAACTGAGCTACGTCCCCCTCAGAAGCCACGGGGCAGGCCGACTATACTAAACTGCTTGTCCGCCGAAGTTTTAACGAAGACGGAAGCTAACGGCCCTTAGCCAGGCCCGAACAAATTAAAAAATCCAAAAAGGTGCATGAGCGAGCCGACAATAATAGCCAAGCCTATAAGTTTTATGAAATTATTGGTGCCGCCAAAATATTTTTGGCCCCAATCGCTTTGCCCGGTCCACTGCTCAATTTGCCAGGCATATTTCATAATTAGAAAACCGAAGGCAAAAACTAAAATGGCGACAAAAATTCTTCCTAGCATAAAGTTTGGTTTTATCTTTATGGTGCGCGTGCCTGGATTCGAACCAGGGACCTCGTCATTATCAGTGACGCGCTCTAACCAACTGAGCTACACGCGCGCATAATACCCACAAACTTTAACAAATTTTGCCCTAAAAAACAAGGCCCGGCCACACCTTTCTATCATAAGGTGTGGCCGGATGCTGTCTTGGTGGACAGTCCCTCAAGGCTCCCAGTCCCCCGACAACTGCACGGGCTCTCGCTCGTGACGAGGCGGGGTGCTCTCAAGGCGCCGCGCAAGCGCAGCCGCCGCTGACGCCGAGAACACATAAGTATCCTTAACGGCCCCATCAGGGTAGGAGAAGCGGAGAGAAACCTTACCCTCCCCGGCGGAGACACAGTCCAGGAACAAGGCTCCTCCATTGACTTCGATGCTCATACGGACCTCCTGAATTAGATGATGGTCACCGGTCTTAATTCAAATAAATAAACAAATAAAAAAGTATTATGTTACGGTTAACAAAAAAACGTCCTAATGACGTTTTCTGCTTTGCTCAGTTTAATAAGTGATTGAACAATCAATACAAGATTTTTG
>CAZSSD010000042.1:0-5065 GCA_964609765.1 uncultured Candidatus Saccharibacteria bacterium
AAAATTATTTAACTGGTGCCGGTGGGAGGATTCGAACCTCCGACCTACGGCTTATGAGTCCGCCGCTCTGCCAACTGAGCTACACCGGCACGATTTGTAACGGGGTGAAAGTCCCACGCTCTGCCAAGTGAGCATACAGTGCCTTGGGGCCCGAAGCTCGCAGAGCTGAGGGGGTACCGAAGGGCAGCCGGTGGGCTGCATCTTTGCACTGCAAGCCACCCGGTGTCTGCGAAGCAGACTGGCTTACCCTGGATTACACTTCGCCTTCGGCTACGCGTAATTAATCGAAACGAACAAATTTTATTGGTTGCGGGGGTTGGATTTGAACCAACGACCTACAGGTTATGAGCCTGTCGAGCTACCAGGCTGCTCTACCCCGCAGGGATGAGTATACCACAATTTAATTGCCCCCGCAACCCTGAATACAAATACTCTCTTAATATTTTTAATGAATTACCTTATAATAAGGACAACGATGGAACTTAAAGACTTAACCAACTTAATAATGGAGCAGGCAAAAAGTAAGGGATTTGGCACTGCGCCCGGCGAAGTCATTATTGGCGAGAAAATCGCCCTCATTCATAGTGAGGTGGCGGAGGCTTATGAAGCTTACCGCAGAAAAGATTTGGACGGCCCCGATGGATTCAAACAAGAATTGGGAGACATTGTCCAGAGAGTTCTACACCTTTGCGGTATTTTTAACATCGACTTGGAGGCAGAAATCTTAAAAAAATTAGAGCAAAATAAGAATAGGCACTGGGATTGGGACAGCATGAACGAAACCCATTCCTAATTAACAAAAACCGCGTAATGCGGTTTTTGTTTTAAGGTCAACTGACCTGAAGTTAACCAGGCTTATCTTCGCGCCTTGCGACGAGCGGTGCGGCGCTTGGCTGGTTTCTTTGCAGCCTTCTTAGCTGCCTTGCGTTTCTTTGCTGCCATGTTGCGTTCCCTTCGAATGTACATCCCCTATTTATTTTAAGGCGATAAACATTCTGCTTAGGTTACTAAATGGGTAGACCATTTCTGTTTCTTTATTTGAAACAACTATTTTTCAAAACGAATTTACAAAATTTATTTCCTTAGAGAAAAAAGTTGCGTTCAATAAAATTGTAACAAGACTACAGAACGTGTCAAGAGCTTTATACCAAATTATACACAAGTGATGCAATTGTGTCTGCGGCACCATGCGGCATTAAATTAAAAATATTTTTTGAAATAATTTTTTGCTTCTCCTGATCGTTAACTAAATTCATTATTTCATTAAATAATTTTTCCGGAGTCAGCTCATCTTGTTGCAGGACAACGGCCGCCCCATGCTTCTGCAAGACTTCGGCGTTTTTTTCCTGATGCGAATTGGGAATCGGAATAACTATGGCAGCTTTACCTAAATATGACAGCTCTGAAATATTACCCATGCCCGCTCGCGAGACTACGACATCGGCCATGGCGTAGGCGTCGCCAACTTCGTCGGTTAAAAACTCAAGGCGCCGGTAGGAAGCCCGGCTGACATGCTCGAGAAACTGGCCTGCCTGATCGATATTTTTGCCGGTCTGGTGTAAAACCGACAGATCGGCATCGAGCAGAGCCGGTAAAGCTCCTTGGATAAGTTGGTTGATGCGCAGGCTCCCCGAACCGCCACCGTAGACAAAAACTAACGGTTTTGAGGGCCCAAAGCCGAAACGGGCCAAGCCTTTTTCTTTATGGCCGCGCAATACAAATTCCCTCACCGGATTGCCGGTCAATACCGCAGCCGGAAAATTTTTTAGTTGTTCGGCAAAGGTCACCGTAATACGGTCGGCAAAAGGTCTGGCCAGCTTATTGGCAAGACTGGGTACAATATCCTGCTGATGAATTAACACCCTTGTCCGGCTCAATGCGGCGGCCCAAATAAACGGTACGGCTACATAACCGCCGGCGCTGACGATAACATCGATTTTAAATCTACGCAAAATCAGCCAGGCTTTGAATACGGAAACGGGTAAAATAAAAATATCGACAAAATTCTTAAGCGAAAAATATCTCCTGAACTTGGCGCTGGGAATTGTAACAAATACCAAACCGGCCCGCTCTACCAAAACTTTTTCAGGGCCGAAAGTGGTGCCGGCGAAAATCAGTTTTAGTTCTGGGTCAATCCGCTTTAAGGCTTCGGCCACAGCTAAAAGCGGCGTGGTGGGACCACCCGTGCCTCCGCCGGCCAGCAAAATAGTCTTAGATTGCCTCATAAAGTTGCATCGTCCTCGCGGCCGCTTCCGGCCAAGAATATAAACCGGCCTGTGCCAAACCGCGCGCTTTTAAACTTTCTTGTTGAGCATGGTCGACCAAAACGGACTCCACAACTTCGGATGCTTGGGCAACGCGGGTATGGTTAAAATAAGCGGCACCGTGGCCATAAACCTCGCGAAAAACCGGTACATCAGCCACAATCACAGGCGTACCGCAGGCCATGGCTTCAAGACCGGGCAAACCAAAACCCTCGTTTGGCGAAGCATTTACAAAAATCTGCGCCTGCCGAAACAGGGCCGGCAGATCTTCCGGATCTATAACGCCGGGCATTATTATTTTTTGCCCATACGGTCCGGCCGCCTCTTTTATTTGCTCATCCACCTCCGGATGCCAGGGGTCATCCCGTCCAGCCATCACTAGCTGCAAGTCCGGAAACTTTGGGGCCAGGCTCTTAAAAACTTCGGCCAAGAACGGCAAATTACGCTTCACCTCGCGCGTGCCCAAAAATAAAATGTAGGGCTGGTTGATATGATATTTCTCGCGCAAGGTAAATATTTCGCCCGGTAGTTCGGTTGGATTAAAGGCTGGCTCCACGCCTTCTGGTATAACATAGATTTTATCGGGCGCGGTCTTCGGATAAAAACTTAAAATATCCTGCTTGCTGGCCCGGGATACGGAAATAATTGCTTGCGAATTATTTACAGCATTGGCCATAGCCATTTTATAGCCCTGAAAATGCACAAAACCGCCGCGGCGATGGCCACTAACTTTATGATGGACCAGATCGTGGATAGTCACGACAAATTTGCCTTTATACAAAATCGGATGATTAAAATTTGGAAAATGGACTAAATCCGGTTTAAGCTTATTTAAAAATCGGGACAGCTTTAACTGTTCGGCCAGCGAGTAATGGCGGACATCTACGGAATGTAGTTCGACATTGTTATTCCCGGAAACAATATTTTCCTGAATATATTCTTTCTGCTCTGGACGATGCAAAAAAAGCCACTGGTGGTTTAGGCCAATTTTAGGCAGGCGTTTGAAAAGCTCACGCGTATAAACACCGATTCCGCCAAAATTGTGACCCATCATGCGGGCATCCAAAAGAATGTTCATGATCTTGATGCTAAAAACTGCTTTAATTGAGCAAAAGGCTTGTACTTTAGATAGGTTTCTTGGTCTTGCTCCTCGTTAAGCTCGGCGCGCGTGATCGTAAAACCCTCTGGAATAAAAATCTGGTCCCAACCGAAACCCCCTTCCCCCGCCGGTTTTTCGGCAATCCGTCCGACGAGCTGCCCCTCAAACAACTGCAAATCCTCGCCGTCAAAATACCCAAAAACCGCGCGCGCGACAGCATCACGCTTTTTACGATTGAGCAAAGAACAGATTTCAAGGAGAGACATTTTCTCCAGAAAAAATTTAACAAAAGGCCCGGGTAGGCCGCCCAAGGCCTCAAACTCTAACGAAACATCCTCAACGACTACGGGCTGGCCTACTTTTTGATAGGCTTGTCTGGCCTTGTGTTCCACGATTTCTTTTAAATTAAGGGATTGAATCTCGTCTAAATCAAGCTTAATATGCTCGATCGGGAAACCCAGGAATTTAGCTAAATAATCCGCTTTTTTTTGATTGCCTGTAATAAAATAGAGTGACATGCTTATACGCTTTCTAAAACATCTAAAGTTTTTTCAGCGGTCTGTTGCCAAGTTAATGCCTGAACGGCGGCCCTGCCCCGACTCACCAAAAGATGGTACAGTTCGGAATTGGCCATAAGCACATCAATGGCTTGGGCGAGCTCGGTGGTATTAAGAGGGTTTACCAGCAACGCCGCGCCACGGCTTGCCTCGGGCATCGCGGAACTCACGGCCGTAATTACCGGGGTACCGGCGGCCTGGCTTTCTAAAATAGGCAAACCAAAACCTTCGTAAAGCGAAGGCAAAACGGTCAGGCGGGCCCTTTGATATAAATATATTTTATTGGCTTCATCAACCGGTCCGGTCACGAAAATCCGAGCATCCCCTTTTACATATTTTAATACATATTTGTCTTTTTGTGGGAAAAAACCCCCGGCAATGACCAAATGCAATTTAGGATATCGGTCCCTTACCCGGGCAAAAGCCTTAACTAGAGCGAGTATGTTTTTCCTGGGTTCTACGCTTCCCATAAATAATATAAAATCTTGAGGCACTCTAATGGTCCCGTTTACGCTGGCCGCATACTTTGGCCCATCAACGCCCAGCGGCACCACCCTAATTTTTTCCATACTAATTTGGTACAAGTAGTTTAGATCATGGGCTGTCGCCGCAGAAACAGCAATGACCGCACTCGCCTGCTCGGCTTCCAGGCGGGGGTTAACAAGCCAATGCCAAAGATTGTGCTTTAAAGAATAAATGGACTTCAGGCGTTCAAATGATAAATCATGGAATGTAATGACGGATTTGCCGCCCGACGAAACCGCATGAAACATGGTGTTAGGGAAGAAAAATACGTCTACCCCGCCGACTAATTTATCTAAAAAGGGACGCTTAAAAAATTTAATCGAGGCATTAAATAATTTATTCGGCCAAGGTTGTTCTATAAACCGATGCCCGGCTGCCAAAAAAGCCCGGACTAGGTCATGGTGGCGCAAATCTTTTGTGCCAAAGAGTATAAATCGATGGCCGCGCCCATGGTCCAGCCATTGCTTTAATATTGCGCGCAAATAAGTATCCACACCGGTCGTGTAAAGCGTATCGAGCGCGCGGATATCAATGCCAATGTTCATGAATTATTGTAATTACTCTCATTATTCCTAAATAATTCCCAAACCCCAATTCCTAATGACCAATCAAATCCCAAT
>CAZSSD010000043.1:0-4328 GCA_964609765.1 uncultured Candidatus Saccharibacteria bacterium
ATGACACCAAAGTGAATATTATCGACACCCCGGGCCATGCTGATTTCGGCGGCGAGGTGGAACGCGTTTTAAAAATGGCAGACGGCGCGCTATTATTGGTTGATGCCAAGGAAGGCCCGATGCCGCAAACCCGTTTTGTTTTGAAAAAAGCTTTGCAAATGGGCTTGAAGATTCTGGTGGTCATAAACAAGATTGATAAACCGGATGCGCGCATTGATTATGTTTTAAACCACACCTTCGATTTATTTGTCGAGCTTGGCGCCAGTGATGAAGCCACCGATTTTCCAGTGATTTACGCTTCGGCCAAACATGGCAAAGCCGGCCTCGAACCGGATCTTGCCAAAATGACTGACATCTCCCCGGTCTTTAATTCAATTTTAGAACACGTACCGGCGCCAAGCGGCGATGCCAATAAGCCCTTGCAAATGCTGGTCACAACAATTTCGAGCGATCAGTTTAAAGGCAGAATTGCCACCGGCCGAGTTTACAACGGTGTTTTAAAAGCCGGCCAGGAAGTGATGCATATTAATCGGGACGGCTTGCAGAAAAAATATCGTTTAACCTCAATTATGGCTTTCGAAGGTTTGGAAAGAGTTGATGCCCAAGAAATTTTGGCCGGCGATTTGGTGGCAATTTCCGGCGTCCCGGATATCAATCTTGGCGAAACTATCGCTGATGTAAATGAGCCCGTGGCCCTGCCGCTTTTGGCTATAGATGAGCCGACCGTGAAAATGACTTTTTCCGTAAACGATTCTCCTTTTGCCGGTCGCGAGGGAAAACTTGTTACATCTCGGCAGATCCGCGAACGTTTATACAAGGAACTTGAAAACGACATGGCTCTGCGCGTAGAAGATGTTGATCCGAAATCCTGGATAGTTTCCGGCCGCGGCGAGTTGCACCTGGCTATTTTAATTGAGCGTATGCGCCGCGAAGGCCATGAATTTCAGGTTTCGCGTCCGCATGTTATTACAAAAGTTGTTGACGGTCTAAAGCTTGCCCCATATGAACGAGTTTATATAGAAGTGCCGGAAGATTATTCCGGTTCAGTGATGCAGAAAATGGGAAGCCGCGGCGGGCAGGTGCAGGATATGCGACAGGATTCCAACATTACCCACCTTGAGTTTGTTATACCGACGCAGGGTTTTTTGGGCTACCGCAGTGAATTTATTATCGACACCAAAGGCCTCGGCATTCTTAATACTATTTTTGAAGATTTTAAACCGGATACCGGCACGGAAGTGGAAAGATCACAGGGGTCGCTTGTGGCCCACGAGAGCGGCGTCAGCAATTTGTACGGACTTTTGAACGTGCAGGACAGAGGTACGCTTTTTATCGGGCCGGCGGTTGAGGTTTATAAGGGCCAAGTAGTCGGGCAGAACTCACGCAAGGAAGATATTCGGGTGAATGTCTGCAAAACCAAACAGCTTTCGAATATGCGATCCAAAGGCGACGGATCGGCCGAGCACTTTAATACCCCGAGAATTATGGATCTTGAAGACTCTTTGGAATATATTGGCGAAGATGAACTGGTGGAGGTAACGCCCAAAAGCGTGAGGATACGAAAAGTGGTTCTGGACGAAGTTGAAGAGCGGCGCAAAAAAGCGCTGGGCTTAATTTAATAATTTGTCAAGGAGCGCAAAAATTGCGACCCTTGACTTGACAGCCCGGTTAACTAGAATTGATATTGTTCTAAAATTAAGAGCCTTGTTTGGGGAGGTCTTTTTTATTTAAAATTTAATCCCAAATAAATAGAAATAGTGAGTTTATGTCGAGTATACTGCTTAGTTTTTCCGCTGGTATCATTTTTATTTTTAGCTATATTGCCATTGCCCTGGAGCATTCACTTAAAATTAGTAAATCGGCCGTGGCGCTCGTGGCGGGCTCTTTACTTTGGATTCTGGCCGCGTTAAATGGTGGGGAGCATTTGGACCAGGAGATTATCCATGCCGCTTCGGATGTGTTTTCTATAGTCATATTCTTGCTGGCGGCCATGGCCTTGGTTGAGGTTTTGGTCCACTATCGTTTTTTTGATGTGATTCGCGGCAAATTATATGCTTGGAAATTGAGCGACAAGGGCCAGTTTTTAGTTATAGCCGTCCTCGCTTTTTTCCTGTCCGCGGTCATTGACAATTTAACCACGACCATCATCATGATCCAAATTTCGCGCCGGTTCTTTAGGGGCGATAATTTACTCTATGCTGCCGCTGCCATTGTGATCGCGGCCAACGCGGGCGGCGCCTTTTCGCCGATCGGTGACGTGACCACCATCATGCTTTGGTTCGCCGATAAATTTGGCTCATTTGAAATAATCAGTAAAGGCTTTTTACCATCGCTGGTTTTGTTTGGCGTGGCGGCCGCTTTCCTATGCCGCAAAATTAAACCAAGCGGGGATGACAGTCAGGAAGAAGTAATAACTAAATTAAGCCGTTCGGAAAAGCTGGTCATCACGTTAGTTTTCCTCTCCTTTGGCTTGCCGCTGGTTATGAGTATCTATAATCTGCCGCCATACATGGGCTTGCTTTTGGGCTTAGGCGTTATTTGGGTTTTAATTGATTCAATGAAGCGGATCGTGCCGCGCAAGACCCATTTAGACGCCTCTATTGAGGAATTTATCAAAAAGACCGACATTGCTTCGCTTAAGTTTTTTGTGGGTATTTTGCTGGCCGTGGCTGCGCTCGATTCACTTGGCGTTTTGCATTATTTAGCTAATTTTATTTACGGCGAAACGTTGACCACCAATTCCTTAATTATCGGTAATGTCGCATTAGGTTTGTTGTCAGCGATTTTAGATAATGTACCTCTGACCGCGATTGCCATTCAGATGTTGAATACGACTGATACTGGTTTGTGGGTATTGCTGGCATTGACCGTCGGCACCGGCGGCTCGCTATTGGTGATTGGTTCGGCGGCGGGCGTGGTGGCGATGGGCATGGTTAAAGAGCTAACCTTTAGTAAATACTTCAAGTTGGCTTTTGTGCCGGCGCTATGGGGATACGTGGCAGCAGTCAGTGTTTGGGCGATTCAGTATTTTTGGTTGGGTTGGTAGTTTTGTAAAATCAAACATGCTAAAATAACCCCGCTGCTAGGGTTATTTTAATTTAGGAAACAAATGGAAACTTACGGAATATTATTTGCCCTCGGTGCTTTGGTCTGCTGGGGCATAGGCGATTTTTTAATCCAACGTTCGGCGCGCGAGTCAGGCGTGGTGCCTGCTTTATTTTTTAATACTTTAGTGGCCGTTTTTGTTTTACTGCCATTTGTTTGGCGAGATTTGTTAAATATAGATTTAGATGGCAAAGGATGGTTCTATCTCTTGGGCTCTGGCTTAATTATGCTTTTAGCCAGCCTAGTTGATTTTACAGCCATGAAGCGAGGCAAGTTAGCTATTATCGATCCGATAATTGGCTTTGAACTTCCGTTGACCGTAATTCTGGGCGTGGTCTTGGCTAAAGAAAATATTAGTTTGAGTCAGTATCTGTTGATCATTGTGATTTTTTTGGGGTTATTATTAGCGGTCACGAAAGAAAAAATCACTCGGTCTCATTTTGAAAAAGGCGCCTTAATGGCAGTGGTCGCGGCCGTGGCTATGGCTTTGGCTAATTTCTTCGTTGGTCGGTCCAGTCAGGAGAGCTCCGCGCTTCTGACCATTTGGTATTTAAATGGCTTTATATTTTTAGCGCTTTTTATTTGGCTCTTGGCCAGCAGACAGTTGCCGCACAGCGTAGTTATGATTAAGCGTCATTTGCAATTAAATATATCCCAAGCCTTAATTGATAATTCGGCCTGGGTATTTTACGCTTTAGCCGCCACTTTAATTCCAATTTCGATCGCCATTGCCATTAGTGAGGGTTATATTGCTTTGGCCATGATTTTAGGCGTGTTTATAAATAAAGAGAAACTTAAGAAGCACCAGTTGTCTGGCGCCGTGCTCGCGGTGGTGGGCATATTGTTTTTGTCTTACCTTACTGCTTAGCGGCGAACCAGAATCATTAGATCCGAGACATTGGCGCCGGTCGGGCCGGTCATAATTAAACTCTCCGTTTTTTGGCAAAAAGTGTAGGCATCAAAACGGTCAAGGTAGTCTGGTAAGTCTAACTTGGCTGATTTTTGTTTTGTTAAGTTATCAGCGAGACCGCCGGCGGCATCGCTGTTGTCCAGGCCATCGGAGCCGAGGCTGATAAAAACGTCTTCTGCTTGTATGCGCGCGAGGGCCTTCATGGCCAGATTCATATTGCGTCCGCCGGAGCCGCCAGAGCGCGTAACTTTGAGACTTGTTTCGCCGCCGGCTAAAACTATGGTGTTTTTTTGGGCCGCGCTAAAAATTTGCC
>CAZSSD010000044.1:0-3823 GCA_964609765.1 uncultured Candidatus Saccharibacteria bacterium
TGAAGGAAAGAAAGAAACCGGGTCTCAAGCGCGCCCGCCGCGCCCCGCAGTGGAGTAAGCGTTAAAGACTATAAATCGTGTCAAAAGAGCTTCTGAATAGGAAGCTCTTTTACAACTTAATGGGCGAGATTCTGATATGAGGAGTATAATAAAAACATGGATACCAGCGCAGAGTAAAAGGGGTCAAGTACATTTTTAAATTAATATCTAACAACCAATCATATGTACTACATAATTCTAATCGCGGTAATAATAGTTTTATTTTTGCTGTGGATGGGGGCTAAAAGGCGCGGGCAGGGCATAACAAATTTTACGCAAGAGCAGGCGGAAACGAAGCTTAAAAACAAGCAGAAAATCCTGGACCTGTTCGCCGTCAATCCCGAACTGACCAACGAGGAGATTCGCGAGGCTTTGAAAATTTCAGCTCGCTCGGTTGTTAATTACATGGATGAGTTGGAAAAAGAGGGGAAGGTAACCCAAGCTGGCCGAACCGGCCGCGGCGTAGTCTACCGCCTCAAATTCTAAACAAAACTCATCCTTACATACTGGAGTATGTAAGGATGTTGTGGGTGCGTATTTAAACACGCAAACTAGTTTGCGTGTTAATAAATTTAAAAACCGTCTTTCGACGGTTTTTAAATGCTTTAGGTAAATCCGTAAGCCGGATTCTGTTTTGGCAACTATCTATCTAATGCGGCCTACCAAACTTGGCCTTGCACTCAAGCAGGAGTTTTGCCGTTTCACCCCCTGTATTACTACAAGGACTCGTCCAACTTCGTTCAACTACGCTTGCGCTTTGCTGAACTTCGCTGGACGCCTCGTCCTCTCGGACTCGGCGTCTCTGCTCGCATCCCTAGGGTTGCCCCCGACAGGTTTGCACCTGCTACTATTTGTATATCTACTGGAATTCCAGACGAAGATATGCGCGAGTGTCCGGACTTTCCTCCCTTATCCTTGCGGATAAGAGCAGTTGCCCGACTTACCTAAAGCCAAACTAGTATAGCAAAAAACCTCTTGAAAATCAAGGGCTTAACATGGTATAATTAAGCACGTGACGGTCATTTTTAGGCTTAAATATAACGAAAACGAGAGATGAAGCGGGTCGAGTTATTTTTTAATCTTTTAGCCATACCGATTGACGCCGCCATGGTGGTTACCTCGGCGGTTTTTGCATATGTGCTGCGCATCAAGTTTGAATACCTTTGGCCGATACTTTTTAAAATTGACCCAGTCGATTACATTAAAACCATTCTCTTTGTTTTGCCGTTTTTGCTGATCGTGCTGGCTCTTTATGGTTTGTATAATGTGCGTTCCACTGACCGTTTAAGCGGTGAGCTGGTTAAAATCACGGCCGCGGTCGCCACTGCTTTGATGGCCGTAGTTTTGATTTTCTTCTTTAATCGGGATGTTTTTCCTTCGCGTTTAATTGTGCTCATAAGCGGCGCCATCACCCTAGTCATGCTTTCGATCGGCCGTATTGTGTTGCGCTTAATTCGCGATGGCCAGTTGCGCAGGGGTCGAGGCGCCCACCGGCTGGTGGTTTGCGTAGGCCCCAAAAGCGATCCCCGCATTATCGAAAGCATCAAAAAGAATGCCGAGTTGGGCTACAAAATCGTGGCGGTTCTGAATTCCGATCAGACCAATCTTATGGACGAGTTGGATATTTTGGGCAAGGAAATCCCGATAGATGAATTTATGCAAACTGATCCGGATATGCCTTCTAAGGTTAGTGCCGAGCTTCTCCGCCATTGCCATGACCGCGGCATTAAGTTCAATTTCGTGCCTAATATTTTTGATGTTTCCACCCGGCGCATGGAAATTGAAATGATTTCCGACGCGCCTATCATTAAATTAAAAGGCACACCGCTTGACGGTTGGGGACAGGTGGTCAAAAGAACCACCGATGTCGCGGCCAGCGTTTCGGCTTTATTGGTTTTATCGCCCGTATTCTTGGCCATTTACACGGCCATCAAACTGAACAGTCCGGGCCGCGTTATTTACGTGGCGCCGCGGGCGGGCTACGGCAAGGAGTTCGATTTTTATAAATTTAGGAGCATGTATACCCATCTCTCGGAAGGCGCGGGCTATGGCGGCGAGCAGGCTGATCAAATGCTTAATAAACTGGTGGCCCAAAACGCCAGGCCGGGGCCGGTTTGGAAAATAAAAAATGATCCGCGCGTAACGCCGGTGGGCCGATTTTTGCGCAAAAGCAAGCTGGATGAGCTGCCCCAGTTTTGGAATGTCTTAAAAGGGGATATGAGCCTGGTCGGGCCGCGCGCTCATCAAACGAATCAGGTGGTTCATTACGGCCAGCAATACCAGCGTTTATTCACGATTAAGCCCGGGCTGACAGGACTTACGCAAATTACCCAGATGCAAAATCCTGATCTGGCTTTTGAAGAAGAGGCGAGACTCGATCTTTATTACATTGCCAACTGGTCTCTTTGGCTTGATATCAAAATTATTTTTAAGACTTTTTGGCTTTTAATCAGCCGCAGGTATTCGTCCGAGGACAATTAAAGCATGGCCCAAGACGGCGAAAAACAACCCAAGATTGCTTTAGTGCATGAGTTCTTAACGCAGTACGGCGGGGCCGAACGTGTTTTGCAGGAGTTTCTCTATACCTTTCCGGATGCGCCCATTTACACCTTAGTTCATAACGCGCACAAAATACAAAACCAGTTTTCTTTTTATGGGATAAAGGAAAGTTTTCTGCGTTTTTTCCCCTGGGCGAGAGGGCATCACCGTTGGTTCGCGGCTTTAATGCCCCTAGCCATCGAGAGTTTTGATTTTAAAGATTACGACATTGTGCTGGCTGACGCTTCGGCCTTTGCCAAGGGCGTCAAGGTGCCGGAAGAAACAACCATGCTTGTTTGCTATTGCCATACGCCCACGCGATATTTATGGTTGGTGAGTACGGAATATATTAGATCGCTGCAATACGCGGGCCCGGTTAAGTTTTTTATAGAATTGCTGGCGCCCATTTTTCTTTCTTGGTTAAGACGTTGGGACCGGAAGGCCGCGCAAAGGCCGCACCACTACATTGCCAATTCCAAGGCGGTTCAGGCCAGAATAAAAAAATATTACAATCGCGACAGTGTGGTGGTTTATCCGCCGGTAGATACGGAATTTTTCCACCCGACCGGCACCAAGGAGAATTATTTTTTTGCCGCTTCCCGTCTGGAGCCGTATAAGAAGATCGAGTTGGTCATCAGGGCTTTTAATGAATTGGAACTGCCCCTAAAAATCGCCGGTTCGGGTACCGCTTCTGAATATTTGCGCAAACTGGCCAAACCCAACATAGAATTTTTGGGTAGAGTTTCGGATGAAGAACTGCGCCGCCGCTATTCGGAAGCGCAAGCCTATATTTTTCCGGCGGAAGAAGACGCGGGCATTATGCCGATCGAAGCTATGGCCTGCGGCACGCCGGTTATAGCTTATGCGGCTGGCGGAGCGTTGGAAACCGTCAAAGACGGCGAAACAGGCGTCTTTTTTAGACAACAATCAGTCGAGGCCATAAAAAAAGCGGTGTTGGAGTTCAAGCCGGAAAAATTTAATAGAGACAGGATCCGGAATCATGCCAAACAGTTTGATAAAAAAGTTTTCCGCGAGAAAATTAATAGTTTAGTGGATGGCTGGTACAAACAGTTTAGAAAATTGACCTAATTGACCTAAAGAATGACCAATGCCCAAATCCCAATACCCCTGCCTGCCGGCAGGCAGGCAATAAATTGTTTAATGACTTAATTCTTAAATTTGGGATTTTAAGCATTGGGATTTGATTGGTCATTAGGAATTGGGGTTTGGGAATTATTTAGGAATA
>CAZSSD010000045.1:0-3603 GCA_964609765.1 uncultured Candidatus Saccharibacteria bacterium
ATTAGGCAGCCCGCGGCCTTTACGGGCGTCGTTGGCTTAAAGCCGACCTACGGCCGGGTTTCGCGCTATGGCCTGATGGCTCTGGCTTCCTCTTTTGATACAATCGGCCCGCTGACGCGCACGGTGGCCGATGCCGCGGCTGTGCTCCAGTATCTAGCCGGCCACGACAGTTTCGATGCAACCAGCCAAAACAAAGAAGTGCCCAATTATTTAAATTATTTAGAAAGAGGTGTGCGGGGCTTGCGCATTGGTTTGCCTAAAGAGTATTTTATCAAGGGCTTGGCGCCGGGCGTAGAAAAGTGCGTCAGAGAAGCGGTGCGCCAGTTGGAAAGTTTGGGCGCCAAAATCGAGGAAGTCAGTTTGCCGAGCAGCATGTACAGTCTGGCCGCTTATTATATTATTTTGCCGGTCGAGGCCTCGGCCAACCTTTCCAAATATGATGGCATCAAATACGGCCATCGTGCGGCCGGCGCCGCCAGCTTGGCGGAAATATATTTTAACTCCCGGGGCGAAGGTTTGGGCGCTGAACCAAAAAGGCGCATCATGCTTGGCGCCTATGCTTCTTCAAGCGGTTATTATGACGCCTATTACAAGCAAGCCATGCGCGTGCGCGATCACATCAAAGCCGAATTTAAAAAAGTTTTTGAAAGTGTCGATTGCCTGGTCACGCCAATTACGCCCGATACCGCTTTTAAGTTGGGTGAGAAAGTCAACGATCCCTTGGCGATGTACCTGGAGGATATATTTTCGGTCACGACCAATATTGTCGGCCTGCCGGGCATGGCCGTACCCTGTGGGTTTGCCAATAATTTACCGGTTGGATTTCAGATTATGGCGCCTTGGTTTAAAGAGGAATTACTTTTCCAGGTGGGCGGCGCTTATCAGGCTTCGACCAACTGGCATAAAGTTAAACCATCGATATGGTAACCTTCGAATACGCGAATAGAAACGAATACGCGAATGGACGCGAATAAGACAAACTAATACCCGACATTCAATGTCGAACAATGGTACAATCAAGATATTATGCTCAATAAACATAAAATCTTCATACTTATCCTGTTGGTGGTAATTTTGGCATTGCCTACTTTGGCCTTCGCTCAAGATGACGGCAAGGCCCAGGTCACTACTGGCAGTAAGTTAATTTGTCCAAGACCCAGTGGGAGCACGGCCCTGAATCAGCCTAACGAACTTGTGCAGTGCGTGCCCAGGCTTTATGATTTCGCGCTCGGTATCGCTGGTTTAATCGCGGCTGGTGTAATAGTGGCCTCGGGCTATTTAATGATGACGGCCGGCGGCAACGGCCAGCAATTGACTTTGGCTAAAGAAATGGCCTCGGCCGCCGCTGCCGGCGTGGTCATTCTTTTAACGGCCTATATGTTGTTAAAATTTTTAAATCCGGATCTGCTTAACCTCGGTTCGCCCAATCCCTTTGCTATTAAAATAGCGGCGCCCGCGCCTACACCCGGACCGGCCTCAACCACGAGCGATACGGCCATCAGGGAGCGACTTGCTTCAACAGCAGCGATAAGATTTGCTAACAATGTGGGTAGTTACCCTTTAAGTTTTGTAGGCATGAAAACCGAAACGGTTGATGAGATTATTAAACTTAAGACCGATTGCGTTGTTGCTAGCGCCAGTCGGGGCAGCACCTGCGATGTGTTAGTTACGGGCGGTACCGAGGGAGGACACGGAACCGGCGCCTGTTCGCATGAACGAGGCTATAAGTTCGATTTTGATGACCATGATTCGACGCTCAATAATTATATAAGAAATAATCCCTCGGTTTTTGTAAGAACGCCGAGTAAAGATCGCAGTAATGGGGATCAGGCTTGGCGTCGGGGTGCCAATGGGCCAATATATTGGTACGAAAGGGGAGAGGGCGCCCACTGGGATGTGGTTGTTAATTGTTACAATTAGTTTATGGCAAATTTTGAACCAGTCATTGGTCTAGAAATTCACGTACAGCTTAAAACTAAATCTAAGCTGTTTTGCGCGTCGCCGAATTCTTTTGATGTAACTGCGCCCAACACCAATATTTGCGAAATCTGTACGGGCCAGCCGGGTACTTTGCCGCGGCTTAACGAGGAGGCTTTGCGGAAAACCATCATGGTCGGCTTGGCTTTGAATTGCGAGATCGCCCAGATTACCAAGTTCGACCGCAAGAATTACTTTTATCCGGATTTGCCCAAGGGTTATCAGATTTCGCAGTATGACATGCCTATTTGCGGCAAGGGGTATGTTAAAGTAGGCGAGCGCACGGTCGGCATTACGCGCGCCCATCTTGAGGAAGATGCCGGCAAGCTTTTGCATTCACCAGACGCCCAAATCAGTTTGGTAGATTTTAACCGTGCCGGCGTGCCGCTTTTGGAAATCGTGAGCGAGCCGGATTTTCGTTCGCCGCAGGAGGCGGTGGAGGTTTCGAGGAAACTGCGCAGCGTCATCCGTTACATTGATGCATCGGACGCGGATATGGAGAAGGGTCATTTGCGCGTTGACGCCAATGTTTCCGTGCGGCCGGTTGGCCAGAAAGAGCTGCCCAATTACAAAATTGAAATTAAAAACGTTAATTCGTTTAAAGCGGTCGAGGCCGCCCTCACTTATGAAATTGCCAGACAAGCCGAGGCCCTCGAAAAAGGGGAACAGCTCCACCACGAAACACGGGGCTACGTTGATGCCACCAAGACTACCGTGGCCCAGCGAACCAAAGAAGAGGCGCATGATTACCGTTATTTCCCGGAACCGGACCTGCCGCCCATTGCCATTCCGTCGGCCCTTATTGATGAGCTGCGGGTAGCCATGCCGGAATTGCCGCAAGCCAAACTGGACAGGTTCGTGAACGAATATGGATTGCCGGAAACTGATCTTTTGCAGATTGTCGAAGAAAAGGCTATGGCCAGTTTCTTTGAGCAGGCCGCTTCGGAACTCTCGGCCTGGTGGGAGGCCGAAGGTTTGTCGGAGGAGCAATACAAAAAGGCCTTAAAGTCTTTGGTGAATTGGCTGACTGGAGATTTCGTGGCGCTGATGAATAGAGACGGCAAAACGCCCCGGCAAACAGATGTCAGTCCGGAAAATTTGGCGGAATTGGTTAAACTTATTGAAGAGGGAAAAATTTCAAACACAGCCGGCAAAAGCGTGCTTGCCGAAATGTATGCGACCGGCGCGGACCCAAGTGATGTTATGGACAGAATGAACCTGGCCCAAGTGAGCGACACCGCTGAAATCGAGGCGGTGGTCGATAAGGTGTTGGCTGAAAATCCCGACCTCGCAGAAAAATATAAAGCCGGCAAGACAACTGTCATCGCGGCTATGGTTGGACAGGTTATGAAAGAAATGAAAGGGAAAGCAAATCCGCAAGTGGTGAACGAGATTTTAAATCAAAAGCTTCAAAAAATGCAAAATGCAAATATCAAAAATCAAAATGACAGTTAAAAATAAAAAATTTCAGATTTTGCACTGTAATTTTGCACTTTGATTTTTTAATTTTTATTTCAGCGCTCGTCTTGCTAAGAATCGAGAGATATGTTGCTTTGCCTCCAAGTAGTCTTTCACCCAAATTACATTGCGCTTTCGCCACCAGGTAAGCTGGCGGCGGGCATAGGC
>CAZSSD010000046.1:0-3534 GCA_964609765.1 uncultured Candidatus Saccharibacteria bacterium
AATTGCTTTAAAATAAGGGTAGTCTATTTTTATTTTAAGAAATCAAATGAGCCACGAACTAGGCACAGAATATATAAGATCAGAGTTGGCGCGCGGACGCGACGTTCAAAGTATTAGGCATTCTTTGCGCGAAGCCGGCTGGCAGGAAGCAGACATCCGGGCAGCTTTGGCGGTAGCCGGCGTTGGCGCAGACGCAGAATTTGCAGGCAGTCCATGGCGTTTTTCAGCCAGGGAGGTAATGCGCGCCGCTTGGCGGATATTTAAAGAGCATTGGGGAGTCGTGGTACCTGCGCTTATGGCGCCGACCGCCGTGAGTTTTATTTTTCAAATATTGTCAGGGATTGTTAATAAGGTTTTTCTGGAAACAACTACGGGCACGGGTTTTATTGTTGCTGTTGTTCTGGGTATTATTTTATTTCTGGCCGAATTCCTATTAAATATTGTAATTGCAGTTGGTTCCCTCAAAATAGTCTTAGACGCCGCAAGTGGTAAGGAGCCGGATTTTCGGGATTTAATTTCACAATACCGTCTTGGTTTTAAATTCTTTTTTGCCTCTGTCCTGGCCGGTTTAATAATTCTATTAAGTTTAATTCCTGGCGCCATCTTTATATTTACGACGGTTTTAGACCCATCTATTTTCTTTACCGAGGGTCCATTGCCCGAGTTCTTTACAAGCAGCAAGGATATTTTATTGTTCACGATAGGTCTAATTATTACTCTCCTTCCTGCCGCTTATCTTTCTTTACGACTAAGTTTTGTGGCGTACGCCGTTGTTGACAAGCATGTCCGTCCGGATGAAGCAATTCGCTCTAGTTTCCACCTAACGCGAGGTCAGGTTTGGAATCTGATCCGCTACTGGCTGTTGGTTTTGGCTTGGGCTATTCCCGGTATCATTACTTTGTTTATAGGATCAATTATTGCTTTTTGGGTAGGCGCCATTGGCATTGCCTATATTTATAGACGTTTGTCGAGTCAGGCTTCCGTATGAAAAGAAAAAATTTTAACGCTGATGCCCCTCGACTAAATCGAGGGGTTTATTTAAAATACAATTATGTCCTATAAACAACTGGATCCCAAACCAAACTTTCCGGCGCTGGAGCAAGAAGTTCAGAATTTCTGGCAAAGCGACAATACGTTTTTAAAATCTCTTGAAAACCGAAAGGGTCAGGACAACTTTGTTTTTTTCGAAGGCCCGCCTACCGCCAATGCGGCCCCGGGTTTACACCATGTTTTGGCGCGCGCCTTTAAAGACGCTATCTGCCGTTTTCAAACTATGCGCGGTAAGTTTGTTTTGCGCAAAGCGGGTTGGGATACGCATGGCTTGCCGGTGGAGTTGCAAATAGAAAAGAAGCTCGGCATTTCGGGTAAAAAACAAATCGAAAATATTGTGCCGGGCAATGTTAAAGAGTCAATCGCCAAGTTCAATGCCCTTTGCAAAGAATCCGTCTGGCAGTTTAAGGAAGAATGGGAAAAAATGACCGCGCGCATGGGTTATTGGGTGGACATGTCCGACCCTTACATTACCTATGATTCAAAATATGTTGAAAGCGTGTGGTCGCTGCTGCGGCGGATGCATGAGAAAGATTTAATTTACGAAGGGCATAAGGTGGTACCCTACTGCCCGCGTTGCGGCACCGCCCTTTCCAGCCACGAAGTGGCCCAAGGCTACGACGACGTTACTGAATCGAGCGTTTATGTAAAGTTTAAAGTAAAGTCAGATGATCCAGATTGGGCTAATGCGTACATTCTTTCTTGGACGACCACGCCTTGGACGCTGCCCGGCAATTTGGCTTTGGCCGTGGGCAAAGATATTGAGTATGTAAAGCTTAGTGTAGGTGATGAAAATTATATTCTAGCTTCTGATGCGGTGGAAAGAGTGTCAAGCATTGATGCGCGATCGCACACAAATGCCAGCAAATTTAAGGGCAGGGATTTGGTTGGCTTAGAATACGAACCGCTTTTCCCGGGGGCTATTCCCGCCGATCAACTTAACGATAAAGCTTACCGCGTTTACGCGGCAGATTTTGTAAATACCGAAGAGGGTACGGGCGTGGTGCACACGGCCGTGATGTACGGTGAAGAAGACTATGAGCTGGGTGAAAAAGTGGGCTTGCCAAAATTCCATACTGTTGACGAATCGGGCCATTTTGAGGAATCGGTGCCTGAAGTAGCCGGTATGTTTGTTAAAGATAAAGAAACCGAGCAGAAAATTTTTGCCTATTTGCAGTCCAAGAATTTGCTGCTCAAAACCGAAAATTACACCCATACTTACCCGTTTTGCTGGCGCTGCGGCACCGCCCTTTTGTATTATGCGCGCATGTCTTGGTATATCGAGATGAGTAAGCTGCGAGATCTGTTAATTAAAAATAATGACCAGATTAAGTGGGAACCGGAACACATTAAGGACGGCCGTTTTGGGCAGTGGCTTGCGGAGGTTAAAGACTGGGCCATTTCGCGCGAGCGTTATTGGGGCACGCCGTTGCCGTTTTGGCGCTGTTTGGAATGTAAGAATCTGCGCGTGGTCGGCGCTTTATCCGAGCTTACCAAGCTCGATATAGACCCCCACCGGCCCTACATTGATGAAGTGGTCTTTACCTGCGAAAAATGCGGCGGCGAACAGCGGCGCGTGTCGGAAGTGCTGGATGTCTGGTTTGATTCCGGCGCCATGCCGTACGCGCAGTGGCACTATCCGTTTGAAAATAAAGAAATTGTCGAGGGTAAGTTGTTTAATTTAGGCAAACATACGGTCGGCAAACAATTTCCGGCAGACTACATTGCCGAAGCGGTCGACCAGACGCGCGGCTGGTTTTACACCCTGCTCGCCATCTCGACTGCTTTAGGCGATGGGCCAGCTTATAAACAAGCTATTTCGACCGGCCATATTTTAGATGAAAAAAGCCAGAAGATGAGCAAGAGTAAGGGTAATATTGTTGACCCTTGGGAAATCTTTAACAATTATGGCGCGGATGCCATCCGCTGGTACTTTTTTACTGTTAACCCGCCGGGCGACAACAAGCTTTTTAAGCGCCAAGATGTAGCTGTGGCCCAGAGAAAAGTCTTTAATATTTTAGCTAACGTTTACAATTATTTTACTACCTATGCCAACGCCAATAATTGGGAATATAAAGATGACGTTTCGCCGAACGAAGCTAAAAATTCTCCGTATATTTTAGATCAGTGGATAAATGCCCGTTTGCAGCAGCTCGAAAATGTAGTCACGCAAAGCATGGCAGATTTGAATGTATTTAGGGCTGTACGCGGCATAGAGGGATATATTGATGATTTGTCGACGTGGTATTTGCGGCGCAGCCGCGGCCGTCACGACACTAATTTCCTGCCGACACTTTATCGAAATTTGGTTTGGCTAACGAGGTTGATGGCACCTTTCGCACCGTTTTTTGCCGATGAGCTTTATCGAAATTTAAATCAAGACGACCCCGGCTATCCTAATTCTGTCCATTTAACCGACTGGCCTGAAACCCGAGATTTAACCGATTCGGAAAAGACTTTGCTTAAGCAAATGACGCAAGTGCG